>NZ_CP058278.1:3311293-3612320 GCF_013389455.1 Flavobacterium inviolabile
AAACGATTAACAGCGACGACAAAAAGAACTGGAATCTCGCTAAAATAAAGTCCGCTAAAGAGCTTATTCTGAAAACAGGGCTCAGTACCAATCCGGATGCTTTTTTATGGCAGCAGGAAGCCGCAGTACTGATAAAAGAAGGCCGCGAACCGGAAGCCTTAGCGCTTTTCACAAAAATGACAGAAGGTGAAGAAATTGGCGGGGCGACTTATATCATCAATAATTTTCTGGATATCGTAAAAGACAAAAACAGTTTTGCAGCGATCAAAGCCAAAATAGACAAATTGCGCAGCAGCACTAAAGACAACGACGACAAAGCCGACATACTGTATTCTGAGCTGCTCTACAATCAGAAAACAAACAATACCGGGGAGCTTAAAAAGCTGCTTCCCAAAGCAACGGATTTCTATAAAGAAAATAAACTTGACATGGCACGGTTGAGTGTGTTCCGATCCAATTAACGGTTTGGAAAACAGCCAAAAAATATCCGGCTAAAAAAGAATCACGGATAACAATAATTTATATTTTTGGTAGTAATTAACCGAAAAATATAAATGGACTCTGAAAAAATTAAACATTTACTCTCTTTTCCTGTAATTGTTGCCGCTTTAGGCTACTTTGTAGACAT
Organism: Flavobacterium inviolabile; assembly: GCF_013389455.1. Lineage (NCBI taxonomy): Bacteria > Pseudomonadati > Bacteroidota > Flavobacteriia > Flavobacteriales > Flavobacteriaceae > Flavobacterium > Flavobacterium inviolabile. Next base: position 3,311,922 of record NZ_CP058278.1, read on the forward strand.
TTATGATTTACTGCTGTTCGGGATTGTCCGGGTGCCCAGTTTAAAAGCCCTCGGACTGGATGTGGATAATGTCGGGACGATGATCCTGAATTTTCAGATGGTAGGCCTGCTGATAGGCGGAATTGTCTGGGGAATGCTGGGTGATAAAAAAGGCAGACTGTCCGTACTTTTTGGTTCCATATTGGTATATTCCCTGGCAAACATTCTCTGCGGTTTCCTGCCGATACTTCCTTTTCAGGATAAAGCCACCACCTATGCCATTTTACGGTTTATAGCCGGATTGGGTTTAGCCGGTGAACTCGGAGCCGGAATCACGCTGGTATCGGAATCGCTTCCAAAGGAGCTTCGGGCTATCGGAACGTCCATTGTTGCCGGATTTGGCTTATTGGGTGCCGTAGTTGCCCAATTAACGGTAGAACTTGCCGGCGACTGGACGTATGCCTATTTTATCGGCGGTTCCTTAGGCCTGTTCCTGTTATTCCTTCGCGTGGGCGTTATGGAATCCGGTATTTATAAAGATATTGAACACGAAGCCGACATACAAAAAGGCAATTTCCTTTCTTTTTTCACCAATAAAGAACGCTTTATACGATATGTAAAGTGTATTGCGATCGGACTGCCCACCTGGTTTTGTGTAGGCATACTGGCCGTAATGGGTAATCAGTTTGCCCCGTCTTTCGGCATTGGGGAAATAGTACCCGGAAAAGCCATTATGTGGGCCTATGTGGGAATATCGGCCGGCGATTTTGCCAGCGGTATCATTTCGCAATTGCTTCGTTCCCGGAAGAAAGCTATTTTTTATATGATGCTGTTTACCATAATCGGCGTACTGCTGATGCTTTTTGGCGGAACAAAATCGGAGAATATGTATTACTTTTATTGTGCCTGGCTTGGACTGGGAACCGGCTACTGGGCGATGTTTGTCACAGTAGGTGCCGAACAGTTCGGAACGAACATCAGGAGTACCGCGGCCACCACGATACCCAATATGGTTCGCGGCCTGCTTCCGGTAATGCTGCTGGCATTCGACCATCTGAAGGTTGGTAACGGGGTAATTGCCGCCGCCGCTATAGTTGGTCTGGTTGTGTTCACACTGGCCATTTATGCGACCCTTACGATAGCCGAAACACACAATAAAGATCTGGACTATACCGAATAAAAAAAGCTACTGATCAGTAGCTTTTTCTTTTATTATTTCTTATTCATTTCTTCTTTTACATCAGAAGTCATTTTGTCCGCCTTCTTATCGGCTTTTTTCTTCATGTCCTTTGCTTCCGATTTCATGTCTGCTTTCATATCTTTCGCATCCGACTTCATATCCTTAGCTGCTTTATCCATTTTCTTATCAGCTTTTTTCATTTCCTGCTTCATTTCCTTTTTCGCTTCATTCACTTTCTTTTCGGCTTTTTTCTCAGTTTCCTGAGCCGATACCGCCATTGAAAATAACAAAGCCAGACCTAAATAAACTACTTTTTTCATAATGTTGTTGTTTTGTGATTTGCAGCATAAAATTAAAACGTTTATACTTCATAAAATGTTAATAATAAATTAAATTAACACTATTAAAAAACAAACTCTTTTTAATTAACACATATAAAAAAAGCCGCCTTTTCAGGCAGCTTTTGGAATTATCGTTTTAAAATACGGGCTATTTATGCAGGTATTTTTTGTTTTTAAAGTAAGCCGCTGTTCCCAGTATGGCTACAAAAGCAACGGAATAGTACACAAAATTAGGTGTTACCACTTTGTCCCCTTTCGCATAAGAGTGCAATCCGGTCAGGTAGAAATTCACCCCGAAATAGGTCATTAAGATCGAATAGAACGCTAATACACTAATCAGGTTATAAATCCATTTTCCTCTTAAAGCCGGAACAAAACGCATGTGAATCACAAAGGCATATACCATGATACTCACCAAAGCCCAGGTTTCTTTCGGATCCCATCCCCAGTAACGTCCCCAGCTTTCATTTGCCCATTGTCCTCCTAAGAAGTTACCGATAGTAAGCATAACCAGACCAACTGTTAAGGCCATTTCATTGATATAGGTAATCTCCTTAATATTCAGATCCATTTTGGCTTTGTTCTTCTCGTTGGTAAAGATCATCAGTAATAACGCTACCAAACCTAATATCATTCCCAGCGTAAACGGTCCGTAGCTACCTACAATTACCGCTACGTGGATCATTAACCAATACGAATTCAGTACCGGCTGTAAATTGGCAATAGCAGGATCCATCCAGTTCCAGTGTGCCACCATTAATATCATTGCCGCCACAAAAGCTGTAGAAGCTACCGTTAATTCCGATTTTCTTCCGAAAACAAGTCCGAACAGCATGGTCGCCCATCCTACGTATATCATCGACTCGTAAGCATCACTCCACGGCGCGTGCCCCGAGATATACCAACGGAAAATCAAACCTACGGTGTGCAGCACAAACAATATGGCAATGATCGCATGGCTGATTTTAACCAGGATGTTAACCGTTTTATTCGCATTGAAAATTTTGATGATTACAAACAGGAACATCAATACTCCGGCATACATATACCACGAGAACAGTTTCTTGAAAATATCATATTTGTTATACAGGATCTCCGAATCGATTTTCTTTTCACTCGGACGCACTTTTGAGCCGTATTTTATCTGGTAGTTTTCCAATCCTTTCAACAGGCTGTTGGAAAGCTTATAATCGCCGGTAACGGCAGCTTTATCAATACTGCTCAGATAATACGGAATAACGTTTTTAATGGAATCCAGAGCCGAATTGGTGTGCTCGTTTATTTCCAGGTAAGAAACCCATTTATTATTTGCATCACCCGGAACAGGGAATACTTTTAGAATCTGTCCGCTTAACGCCGAATACAATAAGTTTACTTTTTTATCGGTTTCGATAAAGTCTTTCTGGAACTGATTTGGTACAGCCGCTTTATAAGCTTCATCCAATACTTTTGTCAGTTTATAGTTTCCTCTATCGTCAAAGAAATTTACCAGGGAAGTATATTTTTCACCAACCGGAACCCCGATCAGTTTGTGGATACTGTCATTGTCTTTCTTCAGGTAGATCATCGGAACATTGTACCACACCTGCGGGAATTGCGTCATGGAAAGGAATGTCTGGTCGGAATTCATTCCTTTATAATGATCCTGTTTGCTCACTTTTCGCAATAATTCCGAAGAGAAGGTATTGATAGGCTTCATTCGCCCTCCAAGATCCTGGATGACCAATCGGCCGAATTTTTCTGCCTGTTCTTCACTCACTTTGTATTTAGACAGTAAAGAATCCACCTGCTTGTCTGTAGGTTTCTGGTGCATGTGGTTTTGGGAAAAACCGGCAAACGAAACAAACAAAGCAATCAGCGAAAGCATTTTGGCTTTTTTCGCTTTTACTTTTTCCAATTTGCGTTTTAAATCGCCAAAACGGGTGTTTTTATCAAATAAAATTGCCATAAGACCAATGTATAGTAAGAAGTAACCCAAATAAGTAATATTCGTTCCCCAGCTATCGTGGTTTACAGAAAGTACGGTACCTTTTTCATCCGGGTCAAAAGAAGCCTGGAAGAAACGGTATCCTTTATGATCCAGAATATTATTCATATAAATACGGGCATCGAAGTTTTCGGCGCCGTCTATCACGGTAACTTTACTTTCAAAAGCAGAATAGCTTTTTTCTGTTCCCGGATATTTATCGGCAATAAAATCATTCAATTTAATACTGAAAGGTGTCTGGTACACTTTACTACCATACATCATTGTAAACTCCAGGTTACCCAGTTTAAAAGAGTTCGGAACTCCCATTTTACCTTTGGCACCAAGTAAGGTCACTTCTTTTTCTTTACCGTCCACACGAACCGTTAATACCAAAGCATCGTCTTTTTTATCATCTTTAAAATCGTTGTTCGATTCAAAAGCGACAACTCCTTTCATAGCCGGTTCCGGCAATACAAACTGCGTACCACCCATATTGTATAACGAACGGAACATCAGGTCCTGCGTAGCATCTTTAGCCACTTTCCCTTTCATCTGGTCTGCCATTCGCATAAAATCGCCTTCAAAAGGTGACTTAATTGTATACTTATCCCCTTCCAAAGCAATATTGATCGCACCGTCAGTAGGTTTGTTAAACGCAAATAATACATTGTGGATGTTCTGAACTTCTCCTGCTTTCAGGTAGTGTTCATGACGGGTTCCATCGCCCGATTCAACTAATTTCAGGAATAAGGTTCCGTTTTCGGAAGGTTTGATCACCTCTTTAGCACCCATTACGAAATCTTTATATTCGATTTCAAAAGGTGTTTCGTTGAATTTTTTATCAATAGAAAAATCATTATTGGTAACCGGCGACAACAACAAATGCTTTTCAAAGGTTCGTCTTCTCATTTCACCCTGATAATCACCGTCTACAAAAACCGTTAAATAGGTTTTATCGGAAAAGATCTGGTTCGCAGTTTCTCCTTCACGGATTGGCATCACCCCTTCATAACTGATATAACGGGTGATAAAAGCACCCAGAATAATAAAAATAAAAGACAGGTGAAGCAGTAATGTTGCCCATTTTTCCTTTTTGTGCAGCTGGTAACGTTTAATATTTCCGAAGAAATTAATCACAAAGATTGCCATGATTCCCTCAAACCATTTGGTATTATAAATCAGGATTCTGGCCGTTGTGGTATTATATTCGCTTTCAATAAAAGTTCCTACAGCCATTGCCGCTGCAAAAAAAACAAATAAGAAAGCCATTAAACGCGTGGAAGACAAAAAAGAGAATATTTTTTTACCCATGGTAAGTTGGATTTGTTTTTTTATAAATTGTCGCAAAAGTACTTAAAAACAAAATCTGATTAACGCTTTTTAACTTAATATTTAGTAGCTGTTAAAAATCATAAAGCTTTCTTAAAGCCTTCTTTTAATAAAAAAAGTCTTATAACATTTCCGGATTCATTTACACAGAATTATCACAACCGGCTTACCTTAAAACGGTCTGTTTACATTGCTAACCTATTCTTAAACATTCCGTCACATCCATTTATTTATTCGGTAATATTTACATAACCTGAAGCATTGACTTTTGTAGCCAGTAAAAAACACACAACCAAATGACACAACACTACACTACTAAAAAGAATTTACTACGGTTATTTCTCTTTATGGGAACGACCTTTACCTGGGGACAAACGCAGCTCCATTACTGGAACTTTAATGCGCTGCCTTCCGGTAACCTGAATACTGTTGCTCCGGATGCTTCCCTTTTGCCAACCGGAACCGCGATTAGCTATCCCGGAACCGGAGCAGGATATATGGACAATGTGGCCGGATCCGTTCTGAATGCACAAAACGGTGATGCTGCCGGATTGGGATTACGTCCCAGAAATCCCAGCAATACCCGTTCGCTTTTGGTAACAGCCCCAACAACCGGCTATCAGAACATCATCATTAAATTTGCAACGACCAGAACAACACAGGGAGCATCTGTTCAGAATTATTCCTATACGCTTAACGGAACCGATTTTATCACCACCGGATTAACCGTTACTTCCTATTCGCCTCAAACAGAACCTACATATGAAGTGGTCACACTTAACTTTTCGGGAATTACAGGTGTTGCCAACAATCCCAACTTTGCCCTTAAAATAGATTTTGGCGGAACAACTGCGGCAGGATCCAGCGGAAACAACCGTTTCGATAACCTGACCATCACCGGAACAATTGCAGGAGGTACAGACACTACGGCTCCGGTAGCCACCTTTTTACCGGCAAACAATGCCACAAACGTTGCCATAACATCCCAACCTACGATCTCTTTCAATGAGGCTATCCGTTTGGCAGATAATTCCCCTATCAACAATACAAATGTTGATGCCCTTGTGGAATTGCGTTTGGGAAATGCCTCCGGAGCTCCGGTACCTTTTGATGCCACGATCAGCAATAATGTGATCACCATTGCCCCTGCACAACCTTTAACAAACAGTCAGAACTACTATGTGGCGGTTGTACCCAACACTATAGAAGACACTAACGATAATGCGATTACCACTACTCCGTCGTCCGTATTTACAACCGTTGCCTTTGACACCAAAATCGCAATGGCTTCCAATTTTATCACGGTAAATGAAAACCACGGTACTTTAAACTTTAACCTGAACCTTACCGCACCATCCAATGCTTCGGTAGATTTAGTTGTTAAAGCCGCCCCCTTTAGTACCGCTGATACCGGAGATTTCACACTGGCCACGCAGACCCTGCATTTTACAGCCGGCAGTGCGACTACACAGACCGTTTCGATTCCCATTATCGACGACACTCTGGAAGAGCAGCATGCCGAATATTTTGTGCTGAGTCTTGAAAACCCGGTAGGATTAAGCATTACCGGTAACCCGATGACTACGGTGTATATTAAAGATAACGACAAACAGGCACCTGTAGCGAATAATGACATCCAGCTGGAATACATCGGAAGTTTTGACCCTTCCGGAGCCAGCAGCAGTTCCTGTGAAATTGTGGTACACGACCCGGCCACGCAGCGTTTGTTTACCATTAGTGCTATTGCCGACAAGCTGGAAATAATCGATTTCTCCAATCCGGCAGCGTTAAGTGTCGTAAACTCCATCAATATGGCGTCTTTTGGCGGAATCACCAGCGTAGCCGTTAAGAATGGCGTAGTAGCTGTGGCTTCTCCAAACGCTAACGAACAACTAAACGGTTCCGTAGTATTTTTTGACACGAACGGAAACTTTTTAAAACAGGTTACAGTAGGCGCCTTACCGGATATGGTTACTTTTTCACATGACGGTACCAAAGTACTGACTGCTAACGAAGGACAGCCAAACGATGCCTATACGGTAGATCCGGAAGGTTCTGTTTCCATCATTGACATTTCCGGCGGAATCGCAAGCTTGTCTCAGTCCGATGTAACGACCTTATTGTTCACGGCCTATAATGCACAGGAAAGTGCCCTGATTGCTTCCGGTGTTCGTAAAACCAAAAGCAGCAGTACTTTGTCGCAGGATTTCGAACCGGAATACATTACCATCAGCGCCGATTCTCAAAGAGCATGGGTTACCTTACAGGAAAACAACGCTATTGCAGAAATCAATTTAAACACCAAATCCATTGCCGATGTTTGGGCATTGGGCACCAAAGACCTTCGTATTCCGGGTAACGGAATGGACATTTCCGATAACAACAGCGAAGTATTGATTGCCAACTGGCCGGTTGAAGCCTATTATATTCCGGATGCCGTTGCCAACTACACCGTTGGCGGAACCACTTACCTGCTGACAGCTAATGAGGGTGATGAAAAAGAATACAGCGGCCTTACCGAAAGAACAACCATTGGTGCCAATACCTATACTTTAGATCCGGCTGTTTTCCCGAATGCTGCCGTTTTAAAGCAAAATCATAATGCCGGAAGACTGCGTGCGACCAACCTGAACGGAAACACCGATGCCGATGCCGATTATGAACAGATCAGAATATTAGGAGCCCGTTCGTTCTCTATTTTCAATGCCGATACCAAAGCCATCGTATTTGACAGTGGTGACGATTTTGAAATGTACACTGCAATGACCCCTTCCATCAACCCTATTTTTAATGCCGATCACGGGGACAACGTTAAAAAAGGAAGAAGCCGCGCCAAAGGTCCGGAGCCGGAAGGTATCACCATAGCCGAAATTGCCAGTAAAACATTTGCCTTTATCACACTGGAACGCGTGGGTGGTGTTATGGTATATGACGTAACCAATCCTGCCGATGTGAAATTTGTAGACTATAAAAACAGCCGCAGCGTTTCTGCTTATTCCGGCGATTTAGGTCCGGAAGGCGTAACGTTCATTAAAGCAGCAAACAGCCCTACCGGGAAAAATTATGTGGCTGTAGCCAATGAAATAAGCGGTACGATCAGCATGTATGAAGTGAATACCGCCAACCTTTCCAATGACGATTTCACGAATGCACCGAAAACATTCACGGTATTCCCGAATCCGTCAAACAAAGGTCTGGTGTATTTTAACCGTGTAGCCGATTATCAGTTATACGATCTTTCCGGAAAACTGATTCAGTCGGAGAAAAATGCCTTAACCATCAACACCTCAAAACTAACAGCGGGTATTTACCTTATCCGTACTGCTGAGGGTATTACACAGAAATTAATTGTGAAGTAGTTTATTTATATTTTTAGAAGAAAACCGGATTGGATTCATTTCTGATCCGGTTTTTGGTTTTTAGCCAACGTTAAACAAATACAAATTTACAAGGGTTTTGAGCGTGATTCCTTAAATTTGAGTGTCAAATCCATTTAAAAAGATACACCATGAACTGGGAAAATCAACTTACCAAAACAGCCCGCATACACTACCCTGTTATCCAGGCACCGGTTAAGATAAAATATAAAAAAAACCTCAGCTTACACTGAGGTTCTTTTTTTAAATTCCTATTTCTATCTGGAAACGGACATACCAGTTATTTTTAGTTGTTCCGTTCGCAAAATCCAACTGGTCATACGTTAGCTCCGTTTGCAGCTTAAAAGCATGCTCCCACAGGTATTTCGTCACCCCGATGGTATATTCATTCGTATCCGGCGTTAATGCCTTAATATCCTTATTAGCCGTTTGTGTAGAAAAACGCCCGATGATTTCATAATTTGTCGGGAACGTATAACTCAGCTGATAATCCATCCCTTTACCGGTATAAACATAGTTGCTTAGCGTTGGATCAAGCGGATCAATGGCTATCGGATTGTTAGCCGTGCGGGACATATAGGTCGCCATAGCAGCCCAGCCGTTGTATTTCAGCATCGCATCTGCAAAAAAGGATTTCATTGTTTTTTGCTGGTACAAGTCGTCACCCAGCTGCCCTTGTGTTCTGCGGGCATGGTTATTTTGGTGAAAAGCTCCGGAAAGCAATAGTTTTGGTGTTTTTTCACGCGCTAAATCCCCTTCAAAGTTAGATCCGTCTTTTGTAAACGATCCTAACGGGAACAATTCGATCTTACCGGTCAAAGCCACTCCGTTATCCGGGCTTTTGGTCCAGTTACGCCCTTCGCCGGTAGTAACGGCTGTTTTAATATTATACGAAAACGCATCTTTTTTCTCGTTCAGGAAATATGCCTGAATACCAAAATCCCTGTCGATATTGAATTTCGCATTGTTAATGGAACGATCCGTTAACTGCAAAGCTCCCGAAGAGTTCACACGCTGGCGGTTCCCCGGTATCTTCGTTTGCCCGAACGTAAAACTCCAGTTTCTGTTGGGACGGTAAATCACGGCCGCATCACGGATAATGTTGATGTTTTCGCCTTCATGAATTTCTCCTACATCACCCGGTGCAAACGATAATTGCAACACATATAAAAAGTGAGGATTCCCAACATAACCGTCAAAACGCAGACGCAAACGGCGGATCTGTCCGTCATAGGCTGCATCTTCGCCTTCATTCTGGATGTACCCGATGCGGTTTTGCATACGGAAACGGATGTTTAACTGAAATAAACTGTCGGCAGAAGTAATTCCAAGTCCTTTTCCATAGCTATAGTACGGAAGCGCCGCTAATTTTAAATCGTTATCTTTGGTAGAAATCTTGATGTCCTGTGCCTGTAAACCTACAGCAAAGAGCAGCAAAACAATTATTAGTAATTTTCTCATGTTAGTGTTGTGTTATTTGAGAGCAAAACTAATGTTATTTATTGCGTTGTGATATTAAGATAATGTTACCTTTGCGAAAAATTAATGTTATGCAAAACAACTATATAGGATACCATTTTACTGTGGAACCCAAAGAGTTAGGCTCCGAAATTCTGATTGCAGAATTGGGAGAAACGGCTTTTGAAAGTTTTATCGAAACCGAAAACGGGCTTTCTGCTTACGTTCAAAAAGAGCTTTGGCACGAAAATATCCTGGAAGATATCCAGATTTTACATTCGGAAGAATTCAAAATCGAATACACGATGGAAGAGATCGAACAGGTAAACTGGAATGAAGAATGGGAGAAAAACTTTGAAGCGATCGATGTAGACGGCATCTGTCATATCCGTGCTCCTTTTCACGAAAAAACGGATGCGCAGTACGATATTGTGATCGAACCTAAAATGAGTTTCGGAACCGGTCATCACGAAACCACTTTTATGATGACACAGCATTTGTTAGAAATGGATGTTACCGGCTTAAAAACACTCGATATGGGCTGCGGAACGGCAATTCTTGCCATCCTGGCAGAAATGAAAGGCGCACAGCCAATTGATGCCATCGATATTGACAACTGGTGTTACCTGAATTCCATTGAAAATGCCGAACGTAACAACTGCAAACACATTACTGTTTATGAAGGGGATGCGTCTTTGTTAACCGATCAGAAATATGATCTGATCATTGCCAACATTAACCGCAACATCCTTTTAAACGACATGCAGGCGTATGTGAACTGTTTAAACAAAGGCGGAATATTGCTGTTAAGCGGATTCTATGAAGAGGACATTCCGTTTATCGATGCCAGCTGTACCGAAAAAGGACTGACGTATGTTAAAAAGTTGCAAAAGAATAATTGGGTATCTTTAAAATATGTAAATTAGCTAAAAAAATTAAAGTAAGCTTCTGATTATGAGTGTTAAAGAAAAAGTTTTAGAAGAAGTAGCCGTTGAAGAATTGATATCCTTAAACAATGAAATTATCTTGTTTAATGACGATGTCAATACTTTTGATCACGTAATCGACACGTTGATTCAGGTTTGCGACCACACTTCTGAACAAGCGGAACAATGTGCTATTTTAGTGCATTATACAGGAAAGTGTACCGTTAAAACCGGTGCTTATTCCGATTTAAAGCCACAATGTCTGCAATTACTCGACGCTGGTTTGAGCGCTGAAATACAATAAAAAAGTCCCGGATAATCCGGGACTTTTTTATATGACTATTACTTCTTAATGCGGCAGTATATCTTTTAACAAACCGTAGATATACGTTCCCAGAAGCGCTCCTAAAAGGATCACTCCCGCACCCCAGAATCCGGCTCCGATAAGGATAAAGATCGGTCCCGGACAAGATCCTACCATCGCCCATCCTAATCCGAATAGAACCCCACCGATAACATACCGGGTAAATCCTTTTTCTTTATCTTCAATTTTTATCGGCGCACCGCTAAAATCTTTCACTTCTTTTCTTTTGATGATCTGGATACCGATCACTCCGGTTACGATAGCAACCATAATGATCCCAAACATGTGGAAAGACTGAAACTGGAACATTTCATAGATGCGGTACCACGACACGGCTTCCGATTTTGTCAATACAATTCCGAAAATAAAGCCTACAAGTATAAATTTTAAATATTTCATGCTGCTGTCTTAAAAAATTAGAGGTAAAAGAAAATGGGACATAATTAAACCACCAATAAAAAATCCGATAACGGCAATAAGCGAAGGAAGCTGTAAATTACTCAATCCGGAAATGGCATGTCCGGAAGTACATCCGCCGGCATAACGCGTTCCAAACCCGATCAACAATCCGCCGGCCAAAAGGATAATAAAGGTTTTAGGGTTTTTCATTGCTTCAAATCCCATTAACGAATCCGGAGCCAGTTTCCCGTTTGGTGCTTCTATATTTAAAGCTGCCAGCTGTTCGATTGTTTGCGGATTGATGTTTACCCCGCTGCCGTCACTCAAAAAATGTACGGCAACGAATCCGCCCAGTATTGCGCCAAAAACTACGGCCAGGTTCCATCGCTGCGATTTCCAGTCAAAACGGAAAAATTCAGCAAATCTTCCGGCTCCGGCAATACTGCAAAGGGTTCGTAAATTGGACGACATTCCAAATGCTTTTCCAAAATAAATAAGCGTCAGCATAATCATTCCGATCAAAAAACCTGAAATATACCAAGGCCATGTTCCATAAATAACTTCCATAAATAAACTGATTTGCAGCAAAAGTACTTATTCAATCAGTATTTTGTGTAACAATGATTACATAATTTTTTACAAACAAAATATTCTGCTACCTTTGAATTCGTTAAATTATCTTTTTGATGAAAAAGTTTTCTGTAGAAATAAAATGGAGTATTATCTTTTCTGTAATCGCCGTTTTATGGATTGTTTTTGAAAAAATGGCCGGTTTTCACGATGAAAAAATCAGCAGCTATTTTTTTATCTGTCTTCCGTTCGGACTGGTTTATGCTATCCTGTACACCCTGGCTTTAAAAGAAAAAAAGACCCGTTTCTATAACGGTACGATTACCTACAAACAGGCGTTTATTTCCGGAGCGATCCTAACCCTGCTGATTGGTGCTTTCAGTCCGTTGGTTCAGCTTATTTTCCACGAATTTATTTCTCCTGATTTCTTTAAAAATGCTATTGCCAATGCGGCCAAATCAAAGCCTGAAAACAGTGCTTTTGCCACCGGCTATTTTAACCTGCAGAGTTTTATAACACAGGGAATATTCAACATACTGTCCATTGGTGTTTTAACCGCTGCCATTGTTGCCTATTTTACCCAAACCAAAAACACGAAATAAGTATGAAAAAAATATGGTTTGCCATCGTGGGATGCACGCTTCTTACTTCCTGCATCAGTACAAAATCCACTATTAAAAATATTGACGATACGGCACAGCGCCCTGTTGTCCGTGATAATTATTTCCTGCTGACCGAATACAGCGATAATGCCAAATACGGTTATGACGAGGATTATCCTGTGAATATAGGTTTTATACCCGAAGCACAGGAAAAAACCAATGTTGCCTTCTTCTTTAACGGACTGGAAGGTCCTGATGGCCAAAAACTGGTATTTGAGAAAAAAGGCACCTGCTGCCCGTTTCCAACCAAGCACAATCGTGTGGGTGCCGGAATGCTGAACATCTACTCCGTAAGCTGGGAAGGATTGAAAACGCCGTTGCTGCTTTATTTTAACACTTTCGAAAAAGGTAAAATAATGTGCCCCAAAGGACTATCTATTAAAAAATCCCCATCCAGAACACAATAATTTTAAGAATTTTATAAGATTTACAGCCTTCTAATGCGTTCATTAGAAGGTTTTTTTGTTGTATATTTGCTACACTTTTAAGAAAACAACAACTATGAACTTACAAAATATACCGCAAATCAAACATACCAACAGCGGAAACTTCTTTTTACTTGCCGGGCCTTGTGCTATTGAAGGAGAAGAAATGGCAATGCGCATTGCCGAAAAATTAGTAACCATTACCGACAGACTGGAAATTCCTTATGTGTTTAAAGGTTCTTTCAAAAAAGCAAACCGTTCCAGAATTGACAGTTTTACAGGTATTGGTGATGAAAAAGCGTTAAAAATACTGCAAAAGGTATCTCAGGAATTCGGTGTGCCAACAGTAACCGATATTCACGAAATCCACGATGCGACTATGGCAGCAGAATATGTAGATATCCTTCAGATTCCTGCCTTTTTAGTACGCCAGACGGATTTGGTTGTCGCTGCAGCCAATACCGGAAAAACGGTAAACTTAAAAAAAGGACAATTCATGAGTCCGGAAAGCATGAAACATGCTGTTCAGAAAGTATTGGACTGCCATAATGAAAACGTAATGGTTACCGACAGAGGTACGATGTTTGGTTACCAGGACATGATTGTGGATTACAGAGGAATACCTACCATGCAGCAATATGCCACTACGGTTCTGGATGTAACCCACTCGCTACAGCAGCCCAATCAAACTGTAGGAGTAACCGGAGGAAGACCGGACATGATCGAAACCGTTGCAAAGGCCGGAATTGCCGTTGGCGTTGATGGTATTTTCATCGAAACCCATTTTGATCCTGCAAATGCAAAAAGCGATGGAGCAAACATGCTACATCTGGATTACTTTGAAGGATTAATGACCAAGCTGGTTGCGATTCGTAAAACAGTAAACTCATTTTAATTTTTTACTACAATAATGAAACATCCATTTTTAATGGCTGTGCTAACTTTTTGTGTTTTTTCACAGTACGCCTTTGCTCAGGAAGAAGCAATTACACCTGAAAAATACACGGCTCACAATAAAGGAAAATTTTATTTCTATTGGGGAGGTAACCGGGCTAATTTCACTGACTCCGACATTCATTTTAAAGGAGCAGATTATGACTTCACCCTTTATGATGTTGCCGCTCAGGACAAACCGAAAGGATGGCATGTGGACTATATTAATCCGGGAAGGATGACGATACCACAAACCAACTTCCGTATCGGGTATTTTATTACCGACAAATACAATATTTCCATTGGGGTTGACCACATGAAATATGTAATGCAGCAGGATCAGCTGGCGAGAATTTCCGGAACGTATCCTTCCAATTACGACCAGACAGTAGTGAACAACGGTATGGTGGATCTATCTGATGAGAGCTTCCTTACTTTTGAACACACAGACGGACTGAACTACATCAACACGGAATTTTCAAGAGTTGATGATATTTCAAAATGGTTTGGGATTAACGATACCGATAAATTCCAGATCAACATCACAGAAGGTGTTGGCGGCGGTGTTTTATTTCCAAAAACCAATGCAAAACTGTTCAACAAAGAGCGTCATGACGATTTCCACATTTCCGGATTCGGGGTTTCTGCCAAAGCAGGTATCAACTTAACGTTCTTTAAATATTTCTTTGTACAGGCAGAATTGAAAGGCGGTTATATCAACATGAACGATATCCGGACAACCTACAGTGCTGATGATAAAGCGTCGCAGGATTTCTTCTTTTTACAGCGAGTTATCGCTTTTGGAGGTATTTTCAGAATCTAAAAAAATTACTTTTACATAAAAAACCGCACTTGTTTAAGTGCGGTTTTTTTATGGATATAACGTCATGGCTTCTTTTACAACATCGAGCAATACAGCGTTATCAATTGCTTCCAGCGTGGTGTACCGCAATGATTTTATGGTATTCCTGCCGCCGTCTGCCACCAAAACATCCTGGTTCTTTTCCAGTTTAAAACCTTTGGAAAAACCAACGTCTACAAATTGTTTTTTGTGGCTGGCATTCAAATAACAGAACGGTTTTCCTTTATGATATACATACGGTATTTTCCACCGGTACTGCATTTCAAATTCCGTTACACTGCTTTCCAGAACCGCAACGATGTGCAGCAACATTGACCGGTACGGTTCCGGCTGGTTCAGAATATAATTATCGGCCGGTTTCACTACTTTCCTGTTTTCGTCAGCGGTTGCTCTTCCAGCTTTTTACGCTTTGCTTTCCGGATATAATGAAGTCCGTAGCGGATCAAGACATAATCCAGCCCGATTAACAAAATCATCCCTACCAGTATACCGGAATAATACCCTAAAGCATACTCCGACCCCTGCTTCCCGATGGTTTTGGTATCCAGTAAAACGCCTGCAATGGCTAATAAAATTAAGATCCCAAATAGTATTCCCGTTAGCAGTAACAACCTACCTCCTGTTTTCATAACTCCTGTATTTAACTACAAACTTATTATTTGTTTCCCGGATTTCCCATTCCCAATCTTTTTAATCTCAAAATAATTTTAAAAAAGTATTGTACAATACAAAATTTATATTTTACTTTGTATTTCAAAGTACTTTAAAAATGGAGGCAAATAATTATTTACAGGATTTGAAAGACATTAAAGATTTAATGAATAAATCGTCACAGTTTATTTCATTAAGTGGTCTTTCCGGGATACTGGCGGGAGTTTACGCATTAATCGGAGCCTGGATTGCTAATGCGCTGATTGAAAACAATACCCGGCTTTATATCACGCTGGAAAGCGTACTTTTTAAACAGATATTACTGATAGCCGGCTGCGTTTTAGCGGCATCTCTAATAACCGCCTATCTACTGACGGTGAATAAAGCGAAAAAAATGGGCGAAAAAGTATGGAATGCTTCTTCCAAAAGACTGTTGATCAACTTTGCCATTCCGTTAGTTACCGGAGGAATCTTTGCCTTATTATTATTAAAAAACGGCTATTACGGTCTGGTAGCGCCCATCATGCTGCTTTTTTACGGCATGGCCTGTCTTAACACCAGTAAATACACTTTGAGAGATGTTCGTTACCTGGGTTTAACGGAAATTATTTTAGGACTGTTTGCCGTTGAATTTTCCGGATATGGTTTGTATTTTTGGGTGCTCGGATTTGGCGTGTGTCATATCCTGTATGGTACCGTAATGTATTACAAATACGATAGAAAATAATTGTTTTGAAAAGTATACTCGAAAATATAAATAAAGCTTTTGACCATCGCATCCGGCTGGGCATCATGTCGATACTGATGGTCAATGAAAATGCTGATTTTACGACTCTGAAAGAACTTTTAGGGGTAACCGACGGCAACCTGGCGAGCCATGCTAAAGCACTCGAAGCAGAACAGTATATTACGATTGAAAAACAGTTTATCGGAAAGAAACCCAACACCCGGTACATCGCTACCAAAGAAGGCCGAAAAGCCTTTCAGGACCATATTGACGCACTTGAAAAATTGATTCAAAAAAACTAAGCTATTTTTTTATCCATTTACTTTGAAATTCAAAGTACTTTTAAAAACTAAAAATGAGAGATTTTCTATTCGAGCGGTTCTACAAAATCACAAAGATCCCCTATCAGCGCTATTTTAAAAAGAATAAACCATGGGATATTACAAAAGAGGAATTACTAACCTACCCGGAAGACTCCTTAGGGTTTCATCTGGGAACATTTTTACAGGAAAATCAGTTTGAAATGGAACCGAAATTTGAAGATCACGATGTCATTCATGTACTAACCGGCACCGGCACTACGGTTAGCGACGAAATTGCCATGCAGTTTTACCTGCTGGGTAACGGTAAAAGAAGTGCTTATTTACTGATGGTCATATTATCCGGAGTACTGTGTTATCCGCACCGGCTAAAAACATACAGACACTATTACAAACGCGGGAAAGAAGCCTTGTCCTTCCATTACCTGGACTATTCCAAATTGCTCTTATTCCCCGTGAGCACCATACGCAACATTTTTAAAATTCATTAATCAAACCTCTATTTTATGGAAAATCAATTCGAACAGCAGCCTTCCCAACCGAAGACTCCCGGCATTCCGGACGTAACTCCTTTTTTTCAGACTACAACAGTCAAAATGCTGGTTGTGGGCTTCCTCACATTAGTGCTTTTAATTCCGCTGCAGTTTGTAAAAGACCTGATTGCGGAGCGCTCTCAAAGAGAAAAGGAAGTCATCACGGAAATTAACGACAAATGGGGTACCGATGTTTATTTCTACGGTCCGGTGCTAAAAGTTCCCTATAAAGTTCCGGCTACGAACAGTTATAAATATGCCTATATCTTTCCGGAAAAACTGGAAAACACCACCGATGTGGAAACCAAACCGCTAAACAGGAGCAACTATAATGCTTCCGTTTTTACGGCCGATATGTATTTTAAAGGAACTTATTCAAAACCGGATTTTAGTGTAAAGGGCATTCCGCAAAGCGATATTCTCTGGGACAAAGCCACGATACTGATACAGACCAGTAATTTAAAAAGCATTAAGGACGAGGTGAAAATTGCGATCGGAAATCAGCATTTTATTTTTGAACCGATTTATACCAATTCCAATACCGGAATACAGGCATTGGAAACCGCTTTTATCCATCTTTCTCCGGACGGGGTCTACCCGCTTAATTTTGACTTTAAGGTAAAATACGATGGCAGCCAACAGATTAAATTCGTACCTATCGGAAAAACAACAGACGTGAGCATGAAATCGAACTGGCACAGTCCGGGATTTACCGGGAATTTCCTGCCAAATGACAAGACCAAAACGGTTACCCAAAACGGTTTTCAGGCAAAATGGAAAATCCTGCACATCAACAGGGCTTTTTCACAACAGTACTTTGACCTGTTACCCGATTTAAAAGCCTACGCTTTCGGCGTTAATTTTGTCATCCCGGTAGACGAGTATCAAAAAAACGAAAGAGTGTCCAAATACGGCTTCCTTGTAATCGGGCTGACCTTTCTGATCTTCTTTTTAATCCAGTCCATCAGTAAAATCAGAATCCATATTTTCCAATACAGCATGATCGGTATTGCCCTTATTATGTTCTATACCCTACTAATAGCCATCACCGAACACAGCAGTTTCCTGAAAGCCTATATTATTTCCGGAGCTGCCGTAGTCGCGATGATAACCATCTATTCCGTTTCCATACTGAAAAATTATAAGTTTCCGGCGTTTATCGGGTTATCCCTCACTGCCCTGTATGCTTTTATCTTTGTGATCATACAACTGGAAAATTATGCCCTGTTATTAGTAGGCAGTATCGGTTTGTTCATCATCCTGGGATTAGTGATGTATTTCTCCCGAAGAATCGACTGGAACAACAATTAAAGTTATTAAACAATATGCCCTATACGGCATCAATATCCATAAAAAAACCAGGACACAAGTCCTGGTTTTATATTTTTAAAAGTTCTGTTTATGACAGACTTTAGTATTATTTTTTTGCTTTCGGAGCCGGTTGTGTTTCCAACATTTCGATCTCGAAAATCAAATTAGTATTTGGTGGGATAATTGCATAACCACGTTCTCCGTAAGCTAAATGCGATGGGATAAAAAGGATCGCTTTATCTCCAAAAGACATATTTTCCAATCCTTCAATAAATCCAGGGATCAGACCTTCTTTCTGACCATAAGGGAATGGGAACGGGATATACTGGTTCGCTGCAGCTCTGTTAGCATCGTGCTTTCCGAATTGTTTTGCAATTTCTTCATAGCTGGTATCGAATAATTCTCCGCTTTCGAAATATCCCGCATAGTTTACATATACCTGAGTTCCTGCAGCCGGTTTTTTACCGTTTCCTTTAGTAACAATTTTATATTCCAATCCGGATTGTGTTTTTGTAGCTCCTGTTTTTGCTGCTGCAAATTCAGCTACTTTATCCGTTTTTACTTTCGACATGCTCTCTGCTAATTTCTTTTGGGTTACCGATTCTGTATCGTAGTAACTTTTAAATACTTTAGGCGCGTCAAATTTTTTGGCATCTTTACCAACACGAACAATCGTAACTTTTTTAATCACATCGTTTTGTTCGATTTTGTTCACAACATCCATTCCTTCCACAACTTCTCCGAAAACAGTGTGTTTCCCGTCTAACCAAGGTGTTGCTTTGTGTGTAATAAAAAACTGGCTTCCGTTAGTTCCGGCTCCAGCATTTGCCATAGACAAAATACCGGCTTTCGCATGTTTTAATTCCGGAACGATCTCGTCTTTAAATTTATAACCCGGTCCGCCGTTTCCGCTTCCTTCCGGATCACCACCCTGAATCATAAAATCTTTGATTACTCTGTGGAATTTCACTTCATTGTAAAAAGGTTTTCCTTTATATTGTGCCGTTACAAAAGGATTTTTTCCTTCTGCCAAAGAAACAAAGTTGGCTACCGTAATCGGCGTCTTCTGGTATTCTAATTTAACGATTATGTTACCTTTATTCGTCTCGATATCTGCATATAGTCCGTCGCCTAATTTATCGTAAGACGAAGTACAAGATGAAAATAAAGCAATAAGGCCTAAAAATAAACTTGTCATTGATTTCATTTTTTAAATTGATAATTATTTACTGGTTTCTTAATTGGTTTTTGGTTCTGTTTTTACAGCGCTTTTCGGATCTGCTTTAATATCAGTTAACGTTACCGTACACATTAACGGTTCGTTAGTACCAATTTTATCATTATCACCGTGATAACCGTAAGCCATGTGGGAAGGAAATAAGAACGTTACCTTCTCTCCTTTTTTCATTAACTTAATACCGTCACGAAGTCCCATCATGATGTTTTGTTTGTCAACAAGATACACCTGGGCTTTCAGATCGGCTTCCGTATAAATGATTTTTCCCTGCAAATCACTGATATGGTAATCAAAATAAGCGATATCACCTTTTTTCGGTGTTACTGTTTCCATCTCATTTTTAATGTCATAACGGTACCAGTACCCCTTAGCCGAAGCAATATAGGTTTTGGCCGTATCCTTATCGATAATGGCATCTATAAGCGATTCCTCATTGGCAATCAGCTTTTTGTTCCGCTTGATCGATTCTTTAATAAAAGTCCCCGAACTGTGCGAAATGGGCTGTCTTGCCTGTTGCTGGGAACAACCGGCAAATACGAAACCGAAAACGGCAAGACTTAAAAAATATACTTTTTTCATAAACTTATGATGTCTTTTCAGTTGCTAAAATAGCAATAAATTGTTGTATCGTTTCTTCTAATGGCAAAAAGGATTTTCCGCCGGCTGCATTTATATGTCCGCCGCCGTTAAAATGCTTTCTTGCAAATTGATTCACATCAAAACCGCCCTGCGATCGGAAGGAGATCTTAACGATTCCTTCTTCTTTATTTTCAATAAATATAGCGGTGAAATCAATCCCTTTAATCGAAAGGCCATAATTTACAATGCCTTCCGTATCGCCTTTGGCATAATCAAACATATCCAGTTCTTCCTGCGTTAAGGTAATATAGGACGTTTTATATTCCGGCAGCAGTTTCAGGTTTTGAAGTCCTCTTCCCAGCAGCTGCAAACGGTTATAAGAGCTGGTATCAAACAATAAATTGTGAATTTTACTGTTTTCCACACCTTTATCAATCAAATCGGCCACTACACGATGGGTGGTACTGGTTGTTAATGGAAAGCGGAAAGAACCCGAATCGGTTACAATACCGGTATAAATACAGGTCGCAATGGTTTTGTCTATTAAATCCCCATACCCCAGTTCCTGTAAAAAGGTAAACACCATTTCGCAGGTAGAACCGTAACCGGTATCGGAAAAAGTATATTGTGCATAAGTATCCGGCAGCTGGTGGTGGTCGATCATTACAAAGGTTTTGTCTTCCAGCGTTTTTAAGAAAACTTCCATTTGCTCCCCAACGCGGTGCAGCGCATTAAAATCCAGTGTAAAGACGATATCTGCCTGTTTTAGCCGTTCTTCGGCTGCTTTTTTATCCGTTTCATAAATCATTACGGTTTCCGAAGCCGGAAGCCAGTTTAAAAAATCGGGAAAATCATTCGGAGAAATCACAACCGCTTCATGGTTTAACTTCTGAAACGTGTGATACAGGGCTAAAGTAGACCCCATTGCATCACCATCAGGATTTCTATGCGGAATAATCACAATCTTTTTAGGTGAAGCAAGCAGCGTTTTTACAGCTTCAATTTCATTTTTATTCATCATGCTGCGAATTTACAGTTTTTTGGTTCACAAAAATAATTCCTACTTCTTAAAAAATACGGTTTTAAAAAAACTCTTAAAATATAATGTGCTTCGATACGTTTTTTTGTATTATTGTCACTGCTAAATGAATTCAACCCAATGAAAACTATTAAAAAAGCTTTTATTCTTTTATTGCTGATTGCCGGCGGAAACGAGCTATACAGTCAGGATTACCGCTTTATAACAACCGGCGTGAGCGTATCTGAAAAAGATAAAAAAGGAAAATGGAGCGATTATACCGATTTTAAAAAGGCCGAGATTATTGTCAACCTGAACACCGACAAAAACAGGATCATGATTTACTCCAATGTGGAGCAGTTATTCAAGATCGTTGAGTATTATGACAAAAAATCAACTCCTACAGATGATATCGCTTCGTTTCAGTGTGTCACAAATGACGGTGAGAACTGTGTTGTCAGCATTTATACCCGGAAAAACCAGGGTAACCGGAAACAACTGTACATCTATTATAAGGACAGAATTATCGTGTACAACATGAAATATCTTAAGAACTAAAAAATAACCAGCATAAAAAAAGCGCTATTCCGGGAATAGCGCTTTTTTTATATAATTACTTTAAGCAGAGCTTAAAAGATCATTTTCAGGATATAATAAATAATAGCTGCGATTAAAGCCGATACCGGAATGGTTAAGATCCATGCCCATAAAAGGTTAATCGTTACACCCCATCTTACCGCCGAGATACGTTTGGTAATCCCAACCCCGATAATCGAACCGGTAATGGTATGCGTTGTCGATACAGGAACGCCCATGTGCTCCGTTAAATATAACGTAACCGCTCCGGCAGTTTCTGCCGCAACACCTTCTAACGGCGTTACTTTGGTAATTTTAGAACCCATTGTTTTCACAATTTTCCAACCGCCGCTCAATGTTCCTAAACCGATAGCCAGGAAGCTGACAAAAGGAACCCAGGCCCAGTCGTCTACGAAATGCGCAAAACGATCGGCAGACTCTAAAGAAGTATAGGCTACGTCACCCATGTTCATGTGGTAGCAGATTACCGCTGCTCCGATAATACCCATAACTTTCTGAGCATCATTACCACCATGTCCTAAACTGAATAATGCCGAAGAAACCAACTGTAATTTCTTAAACCATTTATCAGCCTTATGCGGGTTTGCCTTCCGGCAGATATTCATAATGAGTATGGTGATGAGATAGGCAATTAACATACCGATCAAAGGGGCACAGAAGATAAAAAGGAACGTCGGGATAACTTTCACATAGTTAATAACGTCTACTCCGTTTTCTGATAAGGCTCCGGCATGTGCCAAAGCTGCTCCCATAAAACCACCTAATAACGTGTGGGATGAAGAAGAGGGAATACCCAGCTTCCAGGTTAGTAAATTCCAGATAATCGCTGCAATAAGCCCGGCAAGAATAACTTCAAGTGTAATAAAGTTTTCGTTAACCGATTTTGCAATCGTATTACCGATCTTAAACTCCCCTATCCAGTAACGGGAAATAAAATAGGCTGCAAAGTTAAATGCTGCGGCCCATAATACTGCCTGGAAAGGTGTCAGAACTTTTGTTGCCACGATAGTTGCAATGGAATTTGCCGCATCGTGAAAACCGTTGATATAATCAAAAATCAGTGCCAGTACAATGATTATGATAAGTAATGTAAAATCCATAGAATTTCGTTTCTAAAGTAATGAATGCTGTTAAGAATATTTAACCGTTACCGATTCCAATACATTGGCAACACTCTTACATTTGTCTGATGCAGTTTCTAATGCCGATAAAACCTCTTTATATTTAATGATGTTTTTAGCATCCGTTTCGTTTTCGAAAATATCGGCTACCGCTTTATCAAATACATTATCTGCTTTACTTTCTAATTTGTTGATTTTTTTACACGCATCAGCAATCGCTTTCAGGTTTTTCAAATCTTTAAGCTCTTTAATGGCAACACCAATATGCTGACATGCTTCCAGATTGATCTCTGTTAATTTACGGATTGATTTTGTAATTTTTTCAACCTGGTACAAACGCATTCTGCTTGCTGCACCGTGCATATAATCTGCCACATCATCAATTGCCGTGATCAAAGCGTGAATATCCTCCCTGTCAAAAGGAGTAATGAAGTTTCGGCTTAACTCTAAGTTTGTTTTATGCGTAATTTCTTCAATATTTGCTTCTAATTCTTCGATCTTTTTATAGTACTCTTCACGTTCATTTTTAGAAGCGTTTACTGCTTCATGAAGTGTTTCAGCCAATTGAATCAGGTTCAACGAAGCCTGCTCAAAAAGAGGGAAAAATTTCTTATCTTTCGGTACTAAAAACTGGAAAATGTTGTTTAATGACATCGTATGTTAATTTAATGACGCGAAATTACCCTCGTAGTGTTAAGTTAACGTTAACTAAACAACAATTCATGTTTAATAAATCCCATTCAAAAACTTCGGCGCAGACACTACTTTTTATTGGCAATTAAATCGTAAATTAGCGCGCCAACAAAGGAAATAAAAAGCATAAACACAACACATAATGGACTTAAACTTCAACAAAAACGAAGATCATAACAAACTATTAGTCTCAGAATTAAAACAAAATTTAGCGAAAGTTAAACTTGGAGGTGGAGAAAAACGCATCGCAAAATTACATTCGGAAGGAAAAATGACTGCCCGTGAGCGTATTGATTATTTACTGGACGAAAAAGCAAAGAGCGTGGAAATCGGCGCATTTGTAGGCGATGGTATGTATAAAGAACACGGCGGATGCCCTTCGGGAGGTGTCGTTGTTAAAATAGGATATATAAAAGGGAAACAATGTATCGTTGTAGCCAATGATGCCACGGTAAAAGCCGGAGCCTGGTTTCCGATTACCGCAAAGAAAAACCTGAGAGCCCAGGAAATCGCCATGGAAAACAAACTTCCTATTATCTACCTTGTGGATAGTGCCGGGGTTTATTTACCGTTGCAGGATGAGATCTTCCCGGATAAAGAACACTTCGGGCGTATTTTCCGTAACAACGCCATCATGAGCAGCATGGGTATTACCCAGATTGCCGCTGTAATGGGAAGCTGTGTTGCCGGTGGAGCTTATTTACCGATCATGAGCGACGAAGCACTTATTGTGGACAAAACAGGCAGTATTTTCCTGGCCGGAAGCTATCTGGTAAAAGCCGCTATTGGCGAAACAATCGACAATGAAACACTGGGCGGTGCAACTACACACTGTGAAATCTCAGGCGTTACCGATTATAAAGCAAAAGATGATAAAGACGCTCTGGACACCATCAAAAACATTGTGGGTAAAATAGGCGATTTTGAAAAAGCAGGATACAATCGTGAAAAACCGGCAAAACCGGCTTTAGACGAAAACGAGATCTACGGAATACTTCCAAAAGCACGTTCGGAACAATATGACATGATGGAGATCATCAAACGTATGGTGGACAATTCGGAATTTGACGAATACAAAGCCGGTTACGGACAAACGATCATTACCGGTTATGCCCGTATTGACGGCTGGGCTGTGGGCATTGTGGCCAACCAGCGTAAAGTGGTAAAAACCAAAAAAGGAGAAATGCAGTTTGGCGGGGTAATTTATTCCGACAGTGCCGATAAAGCCACCCGTTTTATTGCCAATTGTAACCAGAAGAAAATTCCATTGGTGTTTTTACAGGACGTTACCGGATTTATGGTAGGTTCCAAATCCGAACACGGCGGTATCATTAAAGACGGAGCCAAAATGGTTAATGCTGTTTCCAACTCTGTAGTACCTAAATTTACCGTTGTAGTAGGAAACTCTTACGGAGCAGGAAACTATGCCATGTGTGGTAAAGCCTACGACCCGAGATTAATATTCGCATGGCCAAGTGCCGAACTGGCAGTAATGGGCGGTGCGCAGGCTGCTAAAGTATTATTGCAGATTGAAGCGTCTTCCTTAAAAGCCAAAGGTGAAGAATTAACACCGGAAAAAGAAGCCGAGATGTTCGATAAAATCAAAGCGCGTTATGATGCTCAGGTTTCTCCGTATTATGCCGCTTCCCGACTTTGGACCGATGCCATTATCGATCCGCTGGATACCCGTAAATGGATCTCCATGGGAATTGAGGCTGCCAACCACGCCCCTATTGAAAAACCGTTTAACCTTGGCGTAATCCAGGTATAACCGTTAAAATGTAACAAATTCAAAAATCTACTACTTATTCTCAGGCAGTAGATTTTTTTTATGCCCAAAAAACACAATAGATACCCGTTTTACTATTAATTTAGCACTATTATTATAACCCAATTTATAAGCTATGAAAAACATTATTCTCTCCGCAATGGTAGTATTAGGAATGCAGCAGGTTTCTGCACAGCTTATCACGGAAAAAGAAACTTTTACCAGACGCGATTCGCTGCATGGCGGACTTCGTCCGGAGCGAACCGATTATGATGTGCAGCGTTACGACCTGAACATTACCATCAATCCCGGAGAGCGTTCCATCACGGGTTATAATGATATTACTTTCAAACTGATATACAACACCAATAAAATCCAGGTGGATCTATTTGAAAACATGAAAGTAGACAGTATCGTATTCGAAAAGAAAAAACTGGACTATATCCGCGATAATGACGCTGTTTTTATCGCCTTTCCAAACCGGTTAACGAGAGACAGCACCCATAAAATACGTTTTTATTATTCCGGTAAACCAACGGTTGCCAAAAATGCACCGTGGGATGGCGGTTTTGTTTTCAGCAAAGATGCCCAGGGAAAAGACTGGATCGCTGTTGCAGTACAGGGAACCGGAGCCAGTTTGTGGTATCCGGTAAAAGATTCCCAAACAGACGAACCGGATAAAGGCGCTACCATTAAAGTGGCCGTTCCAAACGGCTTGATGAATGTTTCCAACGGCAGGTTCCTGGGAAGTGAAGACCTGAAAAACGGTTATACCCGATGGGACTGGGAAGTGATTAACCCGATTAACAACTACGACATTACGGTAAATATTGCCGATTATGCCCATATTCACGACAATTATAAAGGTCTGGATCTGGATTACTACGTATTGCGTGAAAACGAAAGCAAAGCCCGCAAACACTTTGAAGAAGTAAAACCCATGATGGACTGCTTCCAGTCGAAATTCGGGAAATACCCGTTCTGGGAAGACAGCTATAAATTAGTCGAAACACCCTATCTGGGAATGGAGCATCAAAGTGCCGTTGCCTATGGTAACAAATACCGAAAAGGCTATTTAGGACGTGACAACAGCGGTACCGGAATTGGGATGACGTTTGACTTTATCACCATACACGAATCCGGGCACGAATGGTTCGGGAACAGCATCACCTCAAAAGACATCGCAGACATGTGGATACACGAAGCCTTCACTACCTATACAGAAGCTGTTTTTGTGGAATGTACGCTGGGCTATGACAAAGCACTGGCTTACGTGAACGGTCAGTCAAGAAACGTTCGTAACGACCGTCCGATTATCGGTTTCTACGGAGTTAATAAAGAAGGTTCCGGCGATATGTATTACAAAGGCTCCCTATTATTGAATACCATCCGCCACATTATCAACAATGATAAAAAATGGTGGAAGCTGTTACTGGATTATTCCGAAACCTATAAAAAACAAATTATCGATACCGAAACGGTTATTGCCTTTTTCAACAAAGAAACCGGTATGAACCTGACGCCGCTTTTTGACCAGTACCTTCGCTATAAAGATATTCCGGCTTTAGAATTGCGCACTGAGAACCAAAAAGTGGAATACCGCTGGAAAACCAATGTAACCGATTTTCAGATGCCTATTGAATATTCCTACAACGGAAAAACAAGCAGGGTGAATGTCACCAAAGAATGGCAGCAGTTTGACAAAAAAACAGACCTGAATAAATTGAAGTTCAATACCCAGAAAATGTATTATACTGTAGTAAAATAAATATTAAATTATTTATTTTAACATTTAACATCGTTAAAACACTTATTTTTAACTAAAAAATTATACATTTTAATTTTTATTTAGTAACTTTCATCCTAAATCAAATAGTCATTTGTTATGGATAGAGTTAAAAGTTTAAACAAATGGGCCAATGCGCATACCAGCTATCCGCTAGACCTAGTTAGAATTGCTCTTGGTGTCTTTTTGTTTTTGAGAGGTGCCTTTTTTGTTGCAAACAGACAATATCTGCATGAAATTTTAGGCCACATGAATCGAAATTTCGGCAGTGAAATGCTACTCATCCACTATGTTGCTTCTGCACATATGGTTGGCGGTATCATGATTGTTTTTGGTTTACTTACCCGCTGGTCCATCTGGGTGCAATTGCCTATTTTAATCGGTGCGGTAATGATTAACTTTTTAGGGCAGATGAATGTCCAGAACTTTATCATGGCAACAATAACCCTGTTAGTCTGTATCTTTTTCCTTTTTTACGGAAGCGGAAAACATTCGGCTGACTACTATTTTAAGATGAATAAGTAGCCTAGAAAATCCCTACCACAAAGACCACTTGAACCAACGTGTATTCAGAAACGTGTTGTGAACATCAAAACAGGTGACTTTGTGGTTTTTTTATTGAATCGTATCCCGCCTTTTTACTTTACCGGTGTCTGTTACCTTAAATGCCGGAACAAAAATGATCTCTTTAGGTTTCTCAAATTTCCCTAAAAAATCGAAAATCGCATTATCAATGGGATACGGTTCACTTTCAATTACCAGAACCAGTTTTTCCCCCAGTGTTTCATCTTCTTTCCCGATCACATAAAAACGATGCGGAATAACGGCCGCTAATTTTTCCTCCAGCTGTTCCGGAAACAGCTTTACGCCGCCGCTGTTGATAACGTTGTCAAAACGTCCCAGCCATATAAATTGTTTTTCATTAACAAGCTCGACCATATCGTTTGTAACCAGCTGTTCCCCGCAAACCCTCGGCGCATCAATCAGCAAACAGCCTCTGTTGTCCGTACTGATGGTAATTCCCGGCAAAACCGTAAACGCGGTTTCCTGCACTAATTTTGCGGCAATATGCGTGATGGTTTCGGTCATTCCGTAGGTTTCATAAACCGCAACCGGAATTTCTTTCAGGGCAGCCGCCAGAACCGTATTGATCTTAGCACCGCCAATAATGATTGTTTTAATTTGCTGCAACTGCCCTAAAGCATACTGAACCTGCAACGGTACCATGGCGCCAAACTGATACACCGTTTCATTTCCTGCCAGCGGATTCGAACTGGGCGCCACATAATCGAGTTCCAGCCCTAAAATAAAAGCCCGCACCAGCATCATTTTTCCGGCGATATACTGAATAGGCAGGCAGTGCAACGCTTTATTACCCGGTTCTAACTTAAAAAAATCGCCGGTTGCCAATGCCGAATTTACCATCGCATCCTTTTGCAACCGGATCACTTTGGGCGTACCGGTAGTGCCGGAAGTGGTTATTTCGATAAAATCTTTTTCATCAAACCATTCCAGTATAAAGTTTCCCAAAGCCTTTTCATGCTCCTCCCCTTCCTTGATAAAAACAAAAGCACGCTGGTAAAGTTCTTTACCGTTAAAATGGGTACCATTCAATTTGAACCTGTTGTGCACTTTTTTATAAGTCAGCTTTTCCATATACTGCAAGTTTATAATGTTTCGGTAGTATTAAATTGTAATTTTCCGGTTAGCTTATCTGACCAATTATTCCATTGGTATTTTTTTGCAAATACATAAATAAGCAAAGGAAAAACCACAAATACCGGCAAAATCACATCAAATCCGGCAGAAGGTTCCGACAAGTCTTTAAGAATCGAATGGGTCTGGAATGCAGTCCAGTCCGACGTGATTAAAAGCGCTCCGACCAGATTATTTGCCGCATGGAAGCCTAAAGCCAGTTCCATGCCTTCATCCATTAAGGTAATGATTCCCAAAAAGAAACCGGTACCAATATAATAGATCAGTATGATATAGCCCATTTTGCCTACTTCCGGATTGGCAATATGCATCAGTCCGAACATAATGGACGTAACCAGCAGCGGTATTAATTTACTATTCGTCACCACACCCAGGCCCTGCATTAAATAGCCCCGGAAAAGGTATTCTTCAAAACTGGTTTGCAGCGGTACTAAAATCACCGCCAGGATCAGAAAGGAAAAAAAGGGAACCGGCTGAAAATTGATTTTAAAATTTTCAGGATGTGAAAAGTAAACCAGTAACGTCAACCCAACACTAACAAAACCCCACAAACCGAAAGAGAAAAACACCCGTTTCCAGTCAATTTTTACGCGGGATGTGGTCAGGCTGGTAATGCTCTGGCGGTGGACCACTTTTACCCAGATCAGTAAAAAGATACAGGCTAACGACAGCGGAATAATCAGGGCTACAAAAGTAGCGTTCACGCCTATTGCCGCAATGGTCTGATGCATCACCTCTTCAGTATTCACATCCATAGAAGCAAAATAATTAGCCAGCATTAACACTAAAAACAAAACAGGAATGGGCAGGTACAATAAAAAATTAAACTTTTCGGTCTTTACTTGTTCAATAAACATATTGAGGGAGTGTTATGGGTTAGGTCCGTGACACCGGTTCACGGGTTAATAATTTGTTACCACTAAGTTACTTCAATTTTCAAATAATATCATTTCCTTTGTAAAAAATATTCTGCTATGATCACTATTTATCACAATCCCCGCTGTAGTAAATCCAGAGAAGGACTTTGCCTGCTGGAAGACAAAGGCATCACATTTGAAACGGTTAAATACCTGGATCAGCCTTTAAGCAAAGAAGAATTACGGTCTATTATCGGCAAGCTCAACATCAAACCCATTGAATTGGTACGCCAGAAAGAAAGTTTATGGATTGACAATTACAAAGGCAAAACGTTAAGTGATGAAGCGGTAATTGAAATCCTGTCAGAACATCCGAAACTGATTGAACGTCCGATCGTTATTAATGGCGATAAAGCCGTAATTGGCCGTCCGACGGCGAAAATACTGGACATTATTTAGAATAATTATAGCTTCGTTTTAACAAACATTTGTGATTTCGCGCTTAAACCTACGGTTACTTTTGCAGTCTTAAGAAGAAAACCAAACTAATTATTCATGAAAAGAGTTCATCTTGCAATAGTAATGCTATTGTTTTTGACATCATTCGTCTCTTTTGCCCAAAAACCTGATGGTAATAAAGTTACCGTTACCGGTAGAGTTGTAGACGGTGAAACCAAACAGCCTTTGGAGTATGCCAATGTTTATGCACAAAATCTAAAAAACCCTTCTACCGTTTCCGGTGCGATGACAAACGACAAAGGAGAATTCAGCTTTGAAGTTCCTGCCGGCAATTACTATATAAAAGTAGAATTCCTGTCTTTTAAAACCGTGGAAATTAAGCAAAAAGAGCTGACAAAAGACACTAGTCTGGGCATGATTACCCTGTCGCTTGATGCCAAATTGCTTCAGGAGGTTACCGTAGTAGCAGAAAAATCTACTGTTGATATCAAACTGGACAAAAAAGTATACAATGTTGGAAAAGACATGACCGTTAAAGGCGGAAGTGTGAGTGATGTTCTGGATAATGTTCCTTCCGTTTCTGTAGATTCAGACGGTAATGTAAGCCTTAGAGGAAACGACAATGTTCGCATCCTTATTGACGGAAAGCCATCCGGTCTTGCCGGAATCAATGTTGCTGATGCGTTGCGTACGCTTCCGGCAGATTCTGTTGATAAAGTGGAAGTTATTACCAATCCGTCTGCAAGATATGATGCCGAAGGTGGAGCCGGTATTGTTAATATCATTCTTAAAAAAGGAAAAGCACAGGGCATTAACGGAAGTGTTACGGCTGTTGCCGGTAATCCGGATAACTTTGGTGTGAATGCCAGTGTGAATTACAGAAGTAAAAACTTCAACCTGTTCACTACTTCCGGCTATAACTATAGCGATAGTCCCGGAAACTCATTTACCAATTCGGAATATTTAGATAAAAACACCGGAGCTGTTACCGGATATATCAACGAGAGCAGAGCCAACAGAAGAGAGCGTAAAGGATACAATACGAATTTCGGTATGGAATGGTACCTGACCAAATCATTAACCTGGACTAACTCTGTTGGTATCCGAAAAAATACCGGAGGTAATCCGGACAATGTGTATTTCGATAATTTCGATGCAAATCACAACTATCTTTTTACCCGAAATCGTTTTAACGATCAGACGAATGATTCCCAGAACGTGGAATATTCAACCAACTTTACAAAGAAATTTAAAAAAGACGGTCATAAATTAACCGTTGATGCTTCCGTTTCTTCAAACAGAGACAATGACGATGCTACCATTAGCGACATTCAATTGAATGACAACATCTATAGTGCTGACAGAACCTTCAACAAACAAAAACAAAACCGTAGCCTTATTCAATCCGACTATGTATTGCCAATTGGAAAAAACAGCCAGTTTGAAGCCGGTTACCGTGGTGATTTTACCGACCTGACAACCGATTACAGAGTGGACAACTTTACCAATAACGTTTGGCAGAACAACAGTGATTTAACAAACGTTTTCGAATATAAAGAGCAAATCAATGCCCTTTATGCACAGTTTGGTTCAAAAATCAAGAAATTCAGCTATATGTTCGGATTGCGTTATGAAAACTCCAATATCGACATCAACTTTTTGAAAAACAGCGATTTCAACACTAAAAAATACGATAACTTTTTCCCAAGTGTTTTCCTGACGTATGAGTTTTCTCAAAGCAACAGCGTGAGTTTGAGCTACAGTAAAAGAATCAACCGTCCGAGAGGCCGTTTCTTAAACCCGTTTAGCGGACTTTCGAGTAACATCAACGTTTTTGAAGGAAATCCGGATTTAAATCCTTCCTATACCAATTCCTTCGATTTAGGTTATTTAAAACGTTGGGACAAACTTACATTAAGCACTTCTGCTTATTTCAACAAAACGGATGACAGCTTCCAGTTTATCAAAAAAGCAACCGGTAATTCCATTGAAGGAACACCTGTTTATGTGAGTACACCAGTAAACTTAGCGACAGAATACCGTTTTGGTTTTGAATTTACGTTAAACTACAATCCGTACAAATGGTGGAAATTGAACGGTAACTTCAACTTCTTCAGAAACGAACTGGACGGAAGCTATACCTATACCGATGCCAATAATGTTGAAGTATTACAGGATTTAAGCAATACTGCCTACAGCTGGTTTACCAGAGTGAGCTCTAAAGTTACTTTACCGTATGGAATTGACTGGCAGACCAACGCTACTTACAATGCGCCGCAAAACACGTCGCAGGGACGAAGTGAAGGAATTCTATCAGCTAACCTGGCATTCAGCAAAGACATCCTGAAAGACAAAGCTACCATTGCCTTAAACGTAAACGACGTATTCAATTCCCGTAAAAGAATTAGCGATACCAACATCCCGTTACAATTAAACTCACACAGTGAAATGCAATGGAGAGAGCGTCAGATCAACCTGTCTTTCACTTACCGTTTTAACAAAAGCAAAAACGAAAGAGAAAAACAACAAAAAAGAGACGACAATAACGGTGGTGACGAATATATGGGCGGATAATCCCATAACCGGAATACCCAATAAAAAAACCTTCAAAGTTAGCTTTGAAGGTTTTTTTTATGTTTATGACTTTTTTACTTATCGTATCAGCAGCTTTTTCACTACCGTTTTATTATCGGATGTAATTTTTGTAATGTACATTCCGGAAGACAAATCCAGGAATACTTTTGTTGTACCTTCAAAATCCAGTGTTTTCACTTTTTGCCCGGTAATTGTGTACACTTCCAGCTGTCCGCGATCCTGAACACCGTCAATATACAGATAATCGTTCGCAGGATTCGGATATAACAATACCTGCAATGCGTTCACATCCGGTGTACTCAAAGTAGCCGACCAGGGTTCCCCTACATGCGTTCCCCAGATATAATCGGCAAGACCCGGATGATCGATAAACGGATTGCGGTTCACCTGCCAGGTATAAATATAATTGTTGCGGTTCATTTCAAAATCATCCGACGGATCGCTGTGGTTCCAGGCCAGTAAAGACGCTAAATCACCCAGCTGCCCTACGGTAGTATCCGGTGGATTACCGTTTACCACATCCAAAGCATTGTAACGAACTGCCATATAGAATACCGCACGCGCCACATCGCCTTTCCACGAACCCTGAGTACCAACAGGACCGTTATAGTCCGTACCGCCGTAATCACGGTTGTTTCGGGAACTGTTTTCCGGACCGTCCTCTGCTCTTAAATGATGCGCATCGGCATGTGCCGCATTGATATCATCGGCATTGGTTGGCAGCCAGACATTGATCCCGTCCGGAGTAGACGAAGTACCGTTTGAAAATCCGCCTCTTGACTGCGGATAAATGTGCTCCCGGTTCCAGGTTCCTACGTTACTGCTGCCGGTTTGATAATCCAGTTTCGCCCGCGGGGACTCAACATACATCATCCAGACCTGATTACTGTTCAGCGGATTCTGATCTGCTTTTTTAAGTATTTCAACAATGTCGCCATAATTGTGAGCTCTCACTACCGCCGGATTGGCAATAATATTCTGGACAGCCTGTTTTAACGCCGCTCCGCTCAATCCTTCCAGTGAACTGTAATAACCGGCTGGTGCCGTACTTGTAACCACCCCATGCGTAGGATTTAAAGGCGTTCCCCATGCCGAAACCGTAAAATCGTTGTCGATTACACGGATTTCAATATTGTCGTTCATGCGCACATAACCGGCAGGAAGGGTCCCGAATTTTATTTTCAGCACCTCATCCCCTTCATCAATTGCATCATCGATGATCTGGATCGTGGTCGAAAAAGAATTGGATCCTGCAGGAATCAAGACCGTGGTATTACCGGTATAATCTGCTGTTGTAAAACTATCGTTATGCAAAGAAAAATTAAACGTCAGGTTATTCGCTACATTGGTTTGTGTCGTAAACGTAATAACAAAACTATCCCCTTCATTCAGGTGCGTGGTGGGTGCTGTTATCGTAATCCCGTTAAAAACAATACCGCTGCCATCATTATTCGCTCCGGGTGTAGGCGCTTTAACCTCATAGGTTCCATCCGCTTTTCGCTGAATGGACTGTACCGTACCCTGGCTGTTCATGTTTTCATTAATCTGCGTGCTCACTCCCAATGCCGACAGCAAAGCCGTTGCCTGCGTATTGTTGTTTCCGTATACCAGCGCATCGATCAGGTTGGTTGTTGATGCCGGTGTGTTCATTGGAAAATCGGAACCGTTCGCCTGATAAATCGCAACCGCATCCGGTCCGTTCTGCACGACATTATTAGAAAAAATATACGTCGGCACAGGAGATACCAGCGTATTTCCCAACACGATAATACCGTTTGCATCGGTCGTTAATCCGTCCAGGTCAATGGCATAATAGCTCAGGTTAGAGGTTCCCGTACTACCGCCGTTAAACAAAACCAGTACATAACCGTTCAAAGAAAAATTCGGAACAGTGGATTTCAGTTCAATAAACTCTTTATCATCTGTTGAAGGCGTATCGGAATCCAACTCATTGATTACTACCTGAGAAAAGATAACATTTGACGCTAAAAAGAGTAAAATAATTAGTAATTTTTTTGTCATTCCTATTAAGTTTAGCGACAAAGTTAATTATAAACAAAAAACTAAAGGCAGCATAATTATTAATACTTCACTGTATATCAAAAAATTACACTGTTTTAACATTCACAACACCACAGCTAAAAAAGCGTATGCCAACTCATGGAATATTATTTTTCATTACTACTGAAAATTTTCGCTAATAATTTGAATTAAAATTGTAACATTGTGAATACATACTGTTATAATTAAAAAACCAGGTTTAATCCATAAGACTTGCCAGAACCCTTTGAAAGCCATTAAATACCTTCTCCCCTTTTTATTATTTGGAATGTACTCTGTGAGTGCCCAGCACCACAGCGCAATGAGTATTACCGTTGATCCGGAGTCGAAAATGCTTAAAATACAGCAGGAAATAACCTATTATAACAACACCAAAGACACGCTTAAAGACTATATCCTAAACGACTGGAATAATGCCTATTCCGATAGAAGCACACCGCTGGCCAAACGTTTTTCGGACGAATTTACCCGGATTTTCCATCTTGCCGGCGAGAGCGACAGAGGACACACCAATATTGTTTCCGTTATCGATCAGAACCAGCGAAGACTGGAATGGTCCCGCCTTCCCAACCAGCCCGATTTAGTCGACATTCATTTGCTGAATCCGGTATATCCGAAGCAGAAATTCCGGATTAACATCGTCTATTCCGTAAAAATACCCAACGACCGTTTTACCCGTTACGGCTTTAATAATGCGGGTGATTTCTATATTAAAAACTGGTTTCTGACACCTGCACGATACGAAAAAAACACTTTTGTAAAATACAGCAATGAAAACCTGGACGATATTTCAAATGCAATTTCCGATTTTGATATTCAGCTAAAAGTACCGGCAGCACTATCGCTCACCACCGACCTGGACATTACCGCCACTACCGAAGAAGACGGCTTTAAAAACTATACCCTGACCGGAAAAAACAGGCAGGACATTATCCTCGCACTGGAAAACACGCTAACATACGGCAATTACAAAAACGACAAAACGGAAATAACGAGCAACATTAAAGAAAACAAGCTCAGTGAAGTTCAAAAAGCCATTATTATTGACCGTGTCGTTAACTATGTAGCCGAACACCTGGGCAATCCGGCACAGGACAAAATGGTTATCAGCCAGACTGACTATGACCGCAACCCGTTTTACGGCTTAAACCAGCTGCCCAAATTTCTCAGACCCTTTCCGGATGAATTTGTCTATGAACTCAAATTCCTGAAAACATACGTAAACAACTACCTGAAAAACACCTTACAGGTCAATCACCGGGAAGACAACTGGATATACGACGGTATTCAGGTCTACACGATGATGAAGTATATTGAAGACAATTACCCCAATGTGAAAATGACCGGAACATTGGCACGCTATAAATTCCTGAGAGGCTTTAGCCTTTTTACCACCGGGTTTAACGAGCAATACAGCTATCTGTACCTGATGATGGCCCGTATGAACCTCGACCAGCCTATCGGGAATCCGAAAAACACCTTTGTAAAATTCAACGAACAAATATCCGGAAAATACAAAGCCGGCTTAGCCCTGAATTACCTGGATTCCTACCTGCAGCACGACAGCGTAGACAGTGCGCTTTATGATTTCGTGACCTTAAACAAAAGTCAGCAGACCTCACGAAACGATATCGAAACCATACTAAAATCAAAAACACCCAAAAATATCGACTGGTTTTTCAAATCCGTTATCAATTCCAGGGACCTGATCGATTATAAATTCGGAAAAGTACGGGACGACGGCAGCAACATACAGGTTGAAGTCAAAAACAATGCTCAGGCAACCGTTCCCGTTCCGTTATACGGTATGAAAAACGGTCAGATAGTTTCAAAAACCTGGCTGGAAAATATAGCTAAGGACACCATCGTATCCGTTCCGAAAGAAGGGATTGACAAACTGGCACTTAATCACACCAATGAAGTGCCCGAATTTAACCGTCGGAACAACTATAAAACGCTAAAAGGATTTCCTTCGCTGAACCGTCCGGTAAAATTCAACTTCTTTAAAGACCTTGAAGATCCGCAATACAACCAGTTTTTTTATGTTCCGGATTTCAATTACAACCTGTATGACGGTTTGATGCTCGGCATGCGCATTCACAATGAAACCCTGCTGGACAAGCCGTTTCAGTTTGATATTATCCCTGATTATTCCACGAATACCAAAGAACTGGTAGGAAGTGCGACACTCTCCTATTTCCAGAATATCCGGGACGAACGTTTGTACAACATCCGTTATTCCATTTCCGGTTCAACGCTCCATTATGCGCCGAATGCTTCCTATACGAAGATCATGCCTTCGGTACAGTTCCGTTTCCGGGAACCGGATTACCGCGAAAACAGAAAAGAGACCATCCTGATACGCCATGTCTTTGTAGAAAAAGAAGATTCACCGCTGCTTAAAAACAAAAAAGAAGAAAACTATTCTGTTTTTAACGCCCGTTATTCCATAGGGGAAGCAGAAACCGCAAGACTGTACAGCTTTTTAACCGATTTGCAGATTGCCAGCAATTTCAGCAGGCTTTCCGCCGAAATGCAGTACCGGAAATTATTTGACGACAGGCGGCAGGTCACCGTTCGTTTTTTTGCCGGTACCTTTATGTATAACGAAACCGGAACCGATTTCTTTAGCTTCGGACTGGACCGCCCTTCCGATTATCTTTTCGGTTACAACCTTATTGGCCGTTCGGAATCGACCGGACTTTTCAGCCAGCAGTTTGTAATGGCCGACGGTGGTTTTAAATCCAAATTAAAAAACCGCTATGCAAACCAGTGGATGACCACCACCAATGCCAGTTTCAGTATCTGGAACTGGGTGGAAGCCTATGCCGATGCCGGAATCATTAAAAACCGTTTCTCCAATCCGCAGTTTGTTTACGACAGCGGAATTCGGCTGAATCTGGTTCAGGACTATTTCGAGCTCTATTTCCCGGTGTATTCCAATAACGGCTGGGAAGTAAACGATCCTAATTACGGACAGCGCATCCGGTTTGTCGTAACCCTGAGTGCCAAAACCCTGGTTTCGCTATTTACCAGAAAGTGGTTCTAAATAAACGATAAAAAAACAGGCATTTTTATTTTATTTTATTAAAAAAACTTTGATAAAACACTATTTTCAATAAAATATCCTCAACAAAACAAGACAAACCCATAGTTTTTTTACCAAATGTTGAATTGTTATTTTCACAATCCTTTGTTTTGTATTGACTAAATAATTAAATTTGTCCCAATCTCATTATTATTTGACTATGAATCAAACGGCCGCTAAAGAAGCTCTTTCTTTTGAAGATTTCAAAACAGAGGTGCTTAACGATTATAAAATTGCAACCATCAGCAGAGAATGCAGCTTATTGGGAAGACGTGAAGTACTTACCGGTAAGGCGAAATTCGGGATTTTTGGTGATGGTAAAGAAGTGCCACAGCTTGCGATGGCAAAGGCTTTTAAAAACGGCGATTTCCGTTCGGGTTATTACCGTGATCAGACTTTCATGATGGCAATAGGTCAAATGACAATTCAACAGTTTTTTGCCGGTTTATACGGTCATGCCGATCTGGCTCATGACCCGATGAGTGCCGGACGTCAGATGGGCGGGCATTTTGCCACACACAGCCTTGACGAAAACGGAAACTGGAAAAACCTTACTGCTCAGAAAAATTCAAGTGCCGATATTTCTCCAACAGCCGGGCAAATGCCTCGTTTATTAGGTTTGGCACAAGCCTCAAAAATATACCGTAATGTATCCGGAATTGAAAATAACACCAATTTCTCAATTGACGGAAACGAGATCGCATGGGGAACAATCGGTAATGCTTCCACTTCGGAAGGTTTGTTCTTTGAAACCATTAACGCTGCCGGAGTACTTCAGGTACCAATGGTGATGAGCGTTTGGGATGATGAATACGGAATTTCCGTTCACGCCCGCTACCAGACTACAAAAGAGAATATCTCCGAAATATTAAAAGGATTCCAGCGTGATGAAAACAACAATGGTTTTGAGATCATCACGGTAAAAGGATGGGATTACCCTACTTTGGTGGAAACCTATCAGAAAGCAGCGGCTATTGCCCGTGAAGAGCACGTGCCGGTATTAATCCACGTAAAAGAACTAACCCAGCCGCAGGGACACTCTACTTCCGGTTCACACGAACGTTACAAAAATGCCGATCGTCTGGCATGGGAAGCAGAATTTGACTGTCTGGCGCAATTCCGCAAATGGCTGATTGAAAACAACATTGCTACAGCCGAAGAAATTGAAGCAATGGATGCTGCCGCTAAAAAAGAAGTGCTGGAAGGCAAAAAAGCAGCCTGGAGCGCTTACCTGAACCCGATAAAAGAAGAACAGCAGGAATTAGCTGCTTTCTTAAACAGTATTGCTGCTTCCAGTCCTAACAAAGTTTTCATTGAAAAATATGCAAATGATTTAGCCGCAATTAAAGAACCGATCCGTAAAGACATTTTAGTGACTGCGCGTAAAGTATTGCGCCTGATCGTAAACGAAAACGGAAAAGGTTCGTTAGCCACCTGGATTACCAGCTATACTGCCAAAATACAGCCTAAATTCAGCTCGCATTTGTTCTCCCAATCGGATAAAAATGTATTGAACAGTGCAGAAGTACTGCCTGTTTATGATGCAGCAGCCGAAGAAGTGGATGCCCGTTTAATCATCCGCGATAACTTTGATGCTATTTTCGCTAAATATCCTGAAACCTTAATTTTTGGTGAAGATTCCGGTACTATCGGCGATGTGAACCAGGGATTGGAAGGTATGCAGGAAAAATATGGTGCCTTCCGTGTTGCCGATGCCGGTATTCGTGAAGCAACCATTTTAGGACAGGGAATCGGAATGGCGATGAGAGGATTACGTCCGATCGCTGAAATCCAGTACCTGGATTATCTTTTATATGCAATCCAGATCATGAGTGACGATTTGGCGACCTTACAGTATAGAACTGCCGGACGTCAGAAAGCACCGCTGATCATCAGAACACGCGGTCACAGACTGGAAGGTATCTGGCACTCCGGATCGCCAATGGGGATGATCCTGAATGCGATCCGCGGAATACACGTTTTAGTACCGAGAAACATGACTAAAGCAGCAGGATTCTACAATACGTTACTGGAAACCGACGAACCGGCTTTAGTAGTAGAATGTCTGAACGGTTACCGTTTAAAAGAAAAAATGCCTTCCAATATCGGAGCTTTCAAAACGCCAATCGGTGTGGTGGAAACCATCAAAGAAGGTACAGATATCACTTTGGTTTCTTACGGTTCTACCCTGCGTTTAATCGAGCAGGCAGCCAAAGAATTACTGGAAGTGGGTATTGATGCCGAAATCATCGACGTTCAGTCGTTATTGCCTTTCGATATTAATCACGATATCGTGAAAAGCGTAGCCAAAACAAACCGCTTACTGGTAATTGATGAAGACGTTCCGGGTGGTGCTTCTGCATACATCCTGCAGCAAATCATTGATGAGCAAAAAGGATATATGCATTTAGACAGTCAGCCGCAAACACTGGCTTCCAAAGCGCACCGTCCTGCTTACGGAACAGACGGGGATTATTTCTCCAAACCTTCAGCCGAAGATATTTTCGAAAAAGTGTACGAAATTATGAATGAGGCGAATCCTTCCAAATATCCAAGTTTATACTAATAAACACATCTATAACATTAAAAAAGCCGGACAATGTCCGGCTTTTTTTGTATCACCCGCTAAAAAGCACCAAAAACTTATTAAGCAGCAGCCATAATCGGGTTACTTTTTCTCCGTTTTCAACAGTAAAAAAGGTTCTTTCTTATTATTCCTTTAAAAATTTAATTTTGAGTATAAATGAGTAATTCCTTTTTGTACAGGCAACTCTTTTTTGGGCTATTTTTACTTCATTAGCCAATCATGCACATGGAATATACCTAACCAATAATACTTATCCTGATGTTCCATTTCATAAAATTAAAAGAAAAATACTGGCTGAATCTGTTACTATTACTATTGTCGGTTTTAATACTGATCAGCAACAACAATAACGGCATTCCTGTTATCCAATATCCCGTATCGGCAATATTAACCGGCATCACTATTTATTATTATCCCTATTCCATTGTGAAGTCTTTTTATCAAAAGGGAACCTCACAAATTGACCATATCTTCAATATGACCTCAAAAACCCTGATTGCGATAATAACCGGTTATATGGCAGTTCTGCTGTTTAATACCGGCGAAAAGGTCATTATGATCGGGTATTGTATTACGATCACGCAATCGCTGTTTTTTCTTATCCTGATGCTACTGCAAAAAACAAGCCTCGAAGAAATGCTTTATACCCATTTAATGCTTACCTTTATTTTTCCTGTTTTACTTAAATTAACATCCATTTAAAAAGGATAACACCCGCATTTCATAAAAACGGGATTCACATACGGTCCGATTATCAGGATACCGGTATTGCCGGCTTCACGGCAGGTTCATTGATCCCAAAAACATTATACCTTAAAACAAAATGACCTTGCAACAACCCTGGCATTCCGATACCTTCTTTGTGATTACTGGCGGTCCCGGAGCCGGAAAAACCACTTTACTGAATGCTTTAGCCCGGCAGCACTATCGTTGTGTTCCGGAAGCAGCCCGGGAAATCATACAGGAACAGCTACAGTCCGGCGGAACGGCTTTACCCTGGAAAGACACCGCGCTGTACACCCGGCTGATGCTGGAACGCTCCGTTAGCAGCTATATCGAAACATTTAATTCACATCCCGGCAATGAACCAGTTTTTTTCGACAGGGGCATTCCCGACACCCTGTGTTATGCGCAGTTAATCAATCTGGGAATATCCGAAGCCATGGATCTCAACGCCCGGCAGTTTACTTACAACCCAAAAGTATTCCTGTTGCCGCCCTGGCAGGAAATATACCAAACAGATACGGAACGGAAACAAACCTGGGAAGAAGCGGTTCGTACTTATGACAAAATGGTGGCAACTTACCAGTTATACAACTATCAGATCATTGAAATTCCGAAAGCGGATATTGAAACAAGGCTTGCCTTTTTGTTGTCCCACATCCCGGACTTGCTAAGAAAATAGCCTGCTCCGGTATTGTCTGGGACCAATTCCCTTCTGTTTTTTGAAAAACTTATTCAGGTGGCTTTCATCGGTAAATCCTAATTCAACCGCAATTTCGTTAATCCGTTTTGCACTGTGTTTCAGGCGGTACTCGATTAAACTGATCTTATAATTCGTGATATACGACTGCATCGTTTCGTTACAGTGCTTTTTAAAATACCGCCCTAAATACCCTTCCGAAATGCCAAAATGCGCACTCATTACCTCAGTACGGATCTTTTCCGGCTCATAAATATGCTGCTGTATATAATTGAGGATTGCTAAAAATTTCTCATCGCTTTTTTCAGTCACCTGCTCCGGTAAATATTTGGCAATATTGCGTGCTACAATCACGATCAGCGTATTGATGATCTGCTGGATGACTTCTTTGTTATACAGGTCCCGGTTGACATATTCGCGTATGATCGCTTCGACCATCGGCCGTACCAGGCTTTTATCCGTTTGATTTTTTAAAATACAGCCCGGCTGATGGTTGGCATTTTGCAAAATAAATTCCAGCCGTTTGATATTATCCGTTTGTAAAGCATTCGAACGGATATAGATATCATTAAAGCGCAAAAAGAAAAACTGCGTTGGTGTATCGATTGTAAAAGAGTGACAATCCTGGGGCGTAATTAAAAACAGATGCCCCGGATGGTAGGCAAAGTTATTCTGATTGATGCACTGCATCCCGTTTCCGTCCAGCACATATACCAGTTCAAAATAGCTGTGCTGGTGTGCCGGTTTGGGATATTCCGTCAGCGTTTCAAAACTAATTGAAAACGGTTCGTACAAATGTTCTCGCTTCATGGCACAAAAATACCAAATAAAAGAAAATTTATACCATAAAAATAGCCAATATATTGTATAATTTTGCTTTACATTTTAATTGTAATAGTATGAAAGCATTTATTTTAGAAAATACAGGAGCTCCGGAAAATTTACAGTTCACCACCTTACCGCTTCCCGATTATAACGATAACGAAGTACTCATACAGGTAAAAGCCATCAGCATTAATCCTGTTGATGCCAAAACCCGAAACGGAAATGGCATGTATGGCAGGTTA
Source organism: Flavobacterium inviolabile (assembly GCF_013389455.1). Lineage (NCBI taxonomy): Bacteria > Pseudomonadati > Bacteroidota > Flavobacteriia > Flavobacteriales > Flavobacteriaceae > Flavobacterium > Flavobacterium inviolabile. The sequence goes on from NZ_CP058278.1 coordinate 3,354,890, forward strand.
AAAGAAATACAGCCTTTAATTCTGGGTTGGGATATTTCCGGTATTGTTACTGCGGTAGGAGAAAAAGTAACGGCTTTTAAAAAAGGGGATGCCGTTTTCGGTATGGTTAATTTCCCGGGACACGGAAAAGCCTATGCCGAATATGTAAGTGCGCCCGAAGACCAACTGGCCTTAAAACCTGCCAACATTTCTTTTGAAGCAGCCGCTGCGGCAACTTTAGCGGCATTGACCGCCTGGCAGGCCATCGTACACCATGCCAAAGTACAGCCAGACGATACTGTTTTAATTCACGCCGCTTCCGGTGGTGTCGGGCATTTTGCCGTTCAGATTGCCAAACACCTGGGTGCTCATGTGATTGGAACCTCATCTGCTAAAAACAGGGATTTTGTGTTAGGACTGGGTGCAGACAGACACCTTGACTACAACACGGAACGTTTTGAAGAAACCGTTTCGGATGTTGACTTTGTTTTGGACACCATCGGCGGAAATAACATTGACCGTTCCCTTGAAGTCATCAGAAAGCAGGGAACCCTGATTAGTATTCCGTCCGGTCTGAACGAACAGGTAACCGAAAAAGCACGCTCAAAAGGTATTAACGGCTCTTTTATGCTGGTCGCTTCAAACGGAGACGACATGAAATCCCTGGCTGCCTTATTGGAAAACGGCAGCATAAAAGCCCATGTTTCCAAAACATATCCGTTTGAACAAATGGCACAGGCCCATCACGATATTGAAACCGGAAGAATCGTGGGTAAAATTGTGATTACCCTGTAATCTTTTTGGAATCCGGCTCTATCCAAAACGGATCCTGAGAATACTCCGGGTCCGTTTTTTTATGTTCAGGAAAATCGCATCGGAAGCCATTACCGGTATTGAATATAAATCCGGCTGCGGCTGCAAAAGACTGAAATTTATGTTATATTTATATTTTAATTTCTCTGCCAGTAACCATGAAAAAGAAACGCCTTTACACCATCGCCGGATGTATTGCAGTACTCACCATAGGGACTGTATACTGCCTTAAAAACTACAACTTCAACAGCTCCTACACTACCGGCCAGGTTGTTGATCAGTTCAACGGGGTCAATGTCTATTATAATGGCGGAGTGGATAATGTTTCCGGGCGTAACCTGACTGCCGACAATTATAATTTAGGATTAAAATACCAATGTGTGGAATTTGTAAAACGCTACTATTGTGAACATTTAGACCACAAGATGCCGGACAGTTACGGCCATGCAAAAGACTTTTTTGATCCGGAAATCCCGGACGGCCGGTTCAACACCAAACGCGCTTTGCTGCAATACCATAATCCGAGTGAGTCCAAACCCAAGGTCAACGACCTGTTAGTGTATTCCGGTTCATTGCTGAACCGCTTCGGACATGTGGCCATCGTTTCGGAAGTTCATGATAACGAGATTGAGATTATCCAGCAAAATCCCGGACTGTTTGCTGCTTCCAGAGCCAGATTCTCGTTACAGTTGCGCAATGACATGTGGGTAATTGACAACAAACGAATAATCGGCTGGCTGCGAAAAGAATAACCGGAAAAACGAATCCGCATCGTTGTTATTTTCCGGCAGGCCGTATTTAAAAAATCGTATCTTTATGCTATCATTACGCCCCCTTCATTGTCATGAAGTACGAACTTAATCTTAATTAATTGGAACCGAACAGAAGTATCATAAGGCCATCCTCATCCCTGACCACGCAGCTTTTAGATATTCAAACTTTTATAAGCCTTTATATAAATACTGCGGCTACAGAAGTTAACAACCTGTGTCTTGAGGATTTTATCCTGCTTGAAATCGACAATACTACAAAAACTGTAGGCGTTACCCGGTTTAGCTTTACAACCATTTTGCTTTGCATTTCCGGGCAGCTGGACATGATTGTCGGTCAGCACCACTACTCGCTGAAAGCACAGGATATCTCCATTATTCCGGCAGAATCCATTAATTCACTCTCCTCCTTTTCAGACGATTTTAAAGCCTATATGGTCGTTTTTAAATCGGATTTCCTGAAGAAGGGCTTTGTCAACAGCAGCATTTTAGAAGAGTTACTCTTTATCAACCCCGAATACCCGCCTGTTTTCGAATTGGATGCCGCTCTTTTTGAATCCAATCGTTATAAGTTTGAAAAAATCAAAGCCGAATACTATAAGGCCAGTCCGTTTTACCTGGACATGATCCGCCTGTATCTGATCCAGATCTTATATGACTACAACAGGGTTTGCGAAATCTGCCTGCTCAATTCGACAACCAGCATGAACCGGCAGTTCCAGATCGTGCATAAATTCCGGAAACTGGTCGACAAGCATTTTGCGCTATTCCGGACGGTTAAGGAGTATTCCGATTTACTGCACATTTCCCCCAAATATTTAAGTGAATGTGTAAAGCAGCAAACCGGATTTTCGGCTATCGACATCATCCACCAGAAAATAACACTGGAAGCGGAATTCCTGCTTCGCTATTCGGAACTAAGCATCAAGGAGATTGCCACGGCTTTGTCTTTTGACACTCTTTCCCATTTTAGCCGCTTTTTTAAAGCGCAAAAAAAATGCACCCCGTCCGAATACCGCCTGCTACCGTAAAATTGGTTCTTTAATAGGGAATATTGCCATTGACGGGCTTTTGTTTTCAAACGAATTTTGCCTTAAAATATTCACTATGAAAAAAAGGAGCATTCTTCAAACAAAAGCCGCCCTGCTTATCGGGCTGGCTATACTGACGCATTCCTGCAACACCAAAACCGAATCCCCTATGACACCATCCATCGAAAGCCTCGGAGCCATACAGTTCCGGATAGCAAGACCTACCAACAATTTACAGAAGGTTGTAAAATTCTATAAAGAAGTTATCGGATTAAAAGAACTGGGCGCTTTCAGCGGACATCAGGGATATGACGGTGTAATGCTGGGGCTTCCGGATGAAAAATACCATCTTGAATTTACGCAGCATGCGGATAAGGCACCCTTACCGGAACCTACCAAAGAGAACCTGCTGGTTTTCTATTTTGACACTCCGGAAAAATATGAAAAAGCGGTACAGAAAATGGCCGCGACCGGTGTTCCCGCAGTTGCACCCGAAAATCCGTATTGGGAAGGAAAAAGCCAGACCTATGAAGATCCGGACCAATGGCGCATTATCTTCTACAACGGTACTTTTAAATCCGGTAAATAACGTCCGATATTGTTGTTGTTTCTATGATCATCATTCCGGAACCGGCAACTATACCTAAAAATCAGGAGCCTTTGCAGCGCTCCTTTTTTTGTTATTATTATTATCCCGGATTATTTTTTAACGTTTAAACCGCATAAAAATATTTTCACTCCTTAGGAAATTTCTTTAATTTTGAGAAAACAATCAAAAAACTTCCCCATGGACAAGCTAATCCGGAAAATTACCCCTTTTCTTTGGTTTGACAATCAGGCAGAAGAAGCCATGAATTTTTATATCAGCATTTTCAACAATGCAAAAATACTGAAAACCAGCTATTACAGTGAAGGCGGACCCGCTCCTGCCGGAACATTAATGACCGCCAGTTTCCAGCTGGAAGGTCAGGAATTTATTGCCCTGAACGGCGGACCGCAATTTGCCTTTACTCCGGCAGTCTCTTTTGTGGTTAACTGTCATTCACAGCAAGAAATTGATGAACTGTGGGATAAACTTTCCGAAGGCGGCCAAAAACAAAAATGCGGCTGGCTGCTGGATCAATTCGGGCTTTCCTGGCAGATTGTTCCGACAGTGCTTGAAACCTTAATGAGCTCCGGTGATGCCGAAAAATCCCATCGCGTTATGATGGCGCTGCTTCAAATGGACAAACTCGATATTAAAACCCTGCAGGATGCTTACGATGCGTAAGCGCCAAATATTCAAATAACAACCTCATAATTTATGAAAAAAGCAAGCTTACTACTGGCAATTATACTTGGATTCAACGGAATGCTGATAGCACAGCAAAAGGAACGTAAACCGTTTATTCTGGGCACTATCGATGCCGTACAATCCGCCATTCTTTCAGAAAGCAGAACATTAAACATTTATTTGCCGGAAGGCTATACTGCAAACGATACTATAAAATACCCGGTAATCTATCTTTTGGACGGTTCGGCCGATGAAGATTTTATCCACATCACCGGATTGGTGCACAATTTCAGTTTTCCCTGGATCAACCAATTGCCAAAATCCATTGTTGTGGGCATTGCCAATGTAGACAGACGAAGAGATTTTACCTATCCGAGTACCGTTCCGCTTGATAAAAAGGAATCCCCTACTTCCGGAAGTTCGGACAAGTTCATTGCTTTTATCGAAAAAGAATTACAGCCGTATATTGAAAACAATTACAAAGTGAGCACTTCTAAAACCATTATCGGGCAATCACTGGGCGGCTTACTGGCAACCGAAATACTGCTGACAAAGCCAAAACTGTTCAATACCTATATCATTATGAGTCCGAGTTTATGGTGGGATAACGGTTCTTTATTGCACAAAAGTGCTGTTACAGGCGGTATTGCATCCCTGAATTTCGATCCGAATACAAAAGTGTATGTTGGTGTCGGCAAAGAAGGCGCTATGCCCGGAAGAGAAAAATTAGTGATGGAAGATACTGCTAAAAAATTGGCGGAAAATCTGAAAAAAGGCAAAAACAAAAACCTGACGGTCTTTTTCGATTTTCTTCCGAAAGAAAACCACGCCACGGTAACACACCAGGCGGTTTACAATGCCTTCCGGTTACTAAATCCTGTTAAGCCGGAATAACAACTAAAAAACGGTATCATGGAAACAAGTATATACCATGCCAAAGCGGAAATGCTGATCCGCAAACCGGTTTCAGACGTTTTTGAAGCCTTTATAAATCCGGAAATTACCACTAAATTCTGGTTTACCAAAAGCAGTGGTCCGCTGGAAGCCGGCAAACAAATACAATGGGACTGGGAAATGTATAACCATGCTGCCAGGATAACCGTCAAGACGGTAGAACCGGACAAACGTATTGTTATTGAATGGCCAACCACCGTGGAATGGGTATTTACGGCCCGTGAGGACAACACTACTTTTGTGAGCATTACCGATTCCGGTATTGCCGGTACAGCCGAAGAAAAAATAGCCTATGTGCGCAACGCCACCGAAGGTTTTACTTTGGTTCTGGCTGCGTTAAAGGCACTTTTGGAACACAACATTGCCTTACAGCTGGTTGCCGATCGTTTCCCGGATTTCAACCAACAGCCCGATTAGCATTATATGAGAAATATTTTCCTCACCTGCTTTGGATTACTGCTCTGCTGTTCGCTTTTTGCCTGTAAAAAGCCGGACAATGGATTTATGCTGTAAAACCGTTTTCGACCCATTGCATGCAATGGGAAGAGGAAGTGGTTCCGATTGAAATTGACAAAAAACACAAAGGGCATGTCCTGATCCGTTACAGCGAACTGACGGATGATGATATAGTTACCCGTACAAAATCGGTTAAAATAGAATAATCCACTTAATGTGATATACAGCAACACTTTAGCAAATATTCCGTACCTTTCCTTTACCGTTTTAACGGCATGATAAACCCTACCGGTACATGCAAAAAACGGATCTGGAAAGACTAATCAGTAACCGTAAAACACTATCCAATGAAAACGATACAATTTAAAGTCAGCATCAATGCTCCCGCAAGCAAAGTATGGGCTGTGTTATGGGATGACAGTACTTACCGCCTGTGGACCGCTGCTTTTAGTGAAGGTTCTTATGCGGTTTCCGACTGGAAAGAAGGTAGTAAAATATTGTTCCTGAATGAAGAAAAAAACGGCATATACAGCACCATCACCCGGTTAATTCCGGAGCAGTTTATTTCGTTTACCCATATCGGGAACGTTAAAAACGGTGTTGAACAGCCAATAGCCGAAGAAGCTAAAAAATGTTCGGGCGATACCGAAAACTATACGCTGACCGAAACCGGTAATACAACGGAATTAGTGGCCGCTCTGGATATTACGGAAGACTTTTCCGATTATTTTAGCCGGACATTTCCAAAAGCCCTGAACATCGTAAAGGAACTGGCAGAGCAATAATAACCAATCGTTTGCATTAGCAGATCCGGTAAGCAGGAACCATTTAGCAATTAAAGCATATTCAAAATAAAACAAGACATGGAACAACATGAAAAAATCCGGAATGCCGTAACCGAATTCATCAAAGCCGGCGACGACAGCGATACCGAAAAATTATCCGGAATATTACATCCCGATTTTAAAAATACGCAGCATGGTTTTTTCGAAAATAAAGGTGTCGTGATCTTTGACAAACAGAAATATATAGCCCTGGTGGCAGCAAAAACCTTTGGCGGTAATCCCAGAACATTGGAAATAGTGCAGCTTGATCATGTGGGTTCCATTGCTATGGTAAAAGCCCTTTTAAAGAGTTCAAAATTGTCTTTTACCTCCTTTATTTCCTTAGTAATGGATGAAAACAACGAATGGACCGTAATTGGTAATTTCCCTCATATTACTACCGTTTCCTGATAGCAATGCTCCAATGACAACAAACGGAGCATGCCTCTTTTAGGACTGCTATTTCGGCAGCAGCTCAAAAAACTGTTCCTTCCCTTTTGCTGACAAATACGGATAGACAGCATACAGAAAGATCGTTGTGTGCCGGTCAATATGCGTTTTATTCACGCCTTTTTCTGAAATTTCTATCGAAGAAAGGTAAAAATCAAAAATGATCTGAACTCTTTTATATAAGAATGCATATTCATCCGGCAGTTCCGCTGCCCGGAATAAATCGGAAGCAATAAAATGTTCTATTGTTTCCAGAAACTGCATTTTACGGGAAATGATCAATTGCCGGTAATGTGCCGCAATGATTTCATTGGTACGCATGATATGAACAATGTCCAGGAAAACAAAACGGTATTCATAAATCAACGCAAAAAACCGGTGTACAAAAGCCGTCAGGTTAGATAAACTCACGGCGTTCAGCTCCATTTTTTTATATTCATCCCTGATCATCACAACCAATTCGAAGTATAAAGCTTCCTCTATTGCTTCTTTTTTCTTAAAATGATAGGTCAGATTTCCGGGGCTGATTCCCAGGTAATCGGATATTTTTCGCTGGCTTACGTTGGAAAGCCCATATTCGTTGAACAACAATAAACCGGCATCCAGTATTTTTCGTTTTGTTTTATTCATAGTACAAAAATAGAAAAATTAGTACACATGTACTAATTCAGATTTTATGGCTATCTTAGCTAAAATTTAAAGCAATGAAAGTTAGAGAAGAACAAATTATTAACAGTGAGCTGGCGCAAAAAAGCCTGGCTCAAATCGATTTTAAAGATACATTTTCCACTACTAATCATAAAGACTCCCTTTCGGAAATTGCAAAAATAATTTTTGGAACCAGACCCAAATGGGTACAGTTCCTTTTTGTCATCCGTCAGTTTTTAGTGAAATGTATCGGATTAAAGCCGCTTCCCCGCCAAGAACCGGTAGCCGGAGTCCGGGCTGGAAGCACGATCGGCTTTTTTACGGTTTATACCGTCGAAAATCAGGAAATCATTTTGGGAGCCGATGACAGCCATCTTAATTTCAGGGCTGTCATTACCGATACGCGGGAACCGCAATACAACATAAAGGTGACAACCTTAGTACAATACCACAACAATAAAGGCCGGTATTATATGGCCCTGATAAAACCGTTTCACCGTTTAGTGGTAAAAAACATGGTCAGACAGGCATACAGGGCTAACCCTTAATTGCGCACTTTAATCCTTTATAAAAAAGTGTTTCAATGTCGTACAATTCAGAATAATTGATAATTTTAAGGAGTACAATTGCTTTACAATCCATTCTTATGAAGAAAACGACTGCCCTACTCCTCTTTTTAATCAGCATGACAAACTGCTGGGCATTAAAACCGGACAAGAATTATATTTCCAAACCGGAAGACCTGCAATTGTCTTATAAAGAACAGCAAATAAGCACCAAAGACGGACTGAACCTGCTTTCCTGGACTATTGCACCGGACAAAACCGCCGATAAAAAAACAACCGTCATTTTAACCTATGGCGATTCCGGCAATATGTCCTACTGGCTCAACCAGGCATGGGTATTGTCCAATAGCGGCTATACGGTAGTACTGTTCGATTACCGCGGTTTCGGGCATAGTGATGCTTTTGACATCAACAACGATTATTTGTATTATAACGAGTTTGCCACCGATCTTGAAGCGGTGATCCAATGGACCAAAACCGCTATCAAAAACCCAAAAACCGGGATCTGGGCGTTATCAATGGGAACCATCATGACCAATATGGCATTGCAGCATCAAAAAGTTGATTTTGTTATTGCAGAAGGACTGGTTTATGATCCGGCTGTAATTGCACAAAAAATAAAGGCTCTCAAAAACAAAACAATAATACTGCCCGACAACCGGTTTGACATCCAGAAGCTATCGGCTAAAATTGATTGCCAATACCTGTTGTTTGTCGGAACACAGGACAAAATGACGACTGCCGAAGACAGCAAAAAATTTGTTCAGATGGCACCCAAAAGGAAATTATCTGAATTTGACGGAAACCATCTGGAAGGTTTTAGCAAACTAACCAAAGAACAATTCGGAGATCTTTACGTCCGGCAAATGGATGCTTTCCTGAACGGGAACTAACGACTCCTGCTATTCAAAAAGTTAACGGAACCGGACAAAAAATCGTGTTGCTAATTTCGAAACGCGACAATAGTGCTTAAATATTTTGTGTAATTTTGAAGCAAATTTGGATGTATTAAGATGACGAACGAACAAACCGCGATAAGAACCACTTACTTCAGTATCATTGGAAATACATGCCTGGCACTAATAAAAGGATTTACCGGTTATTTTGGTAATTCCTATGCCCTTATTGCCGATGCGATCGAATCGACTACCGATATCTTTGCCTCGTTTTTGGTTTTATTCGGCATAAAATACGCCAACCGGCCGGCCGATAAAAACCATCCTTACGGACACGGACGCGCAGAACCGTTAATCACTTTCCTGGTGGTTGGCTTTCTGATCACTTCGGCTACGGTTATTGCTTATGAAAGCATCATCAATATCGGGACACCGCACGACCTTCCGAAACCCTATACCCTTATCGTTTTAGGCGCCATTATTATCTGGAAAGAAATTTCATTCCGGATGGTGTATAAAAAAGGAATCGAAACCAACAGTTCTTCCTTAAAAGCCGATGCCTGGCACCACAGAAGCGACGCCATTACCTCTTTGGCCGCTTTTATCGGAATTTCCATTGCCCTTATCTTCGGTAAAGGTTATGAATCGGCTGACGACTGGGCTGCATTATTTGCTTCTTTCTTTATTATCTATAACAGCTACCTGATTTTCAGGCCGGCTTTGGGCGAGATCATGGACGAGCATTTTTATGACGACCTGATCGAAGAGATCCGTACCGTTTCTGTAGGCGTAGAAGGCGTTATCGATACCGAAAAATGTTATATCCGCAAATCCGGTATGAAATACCATGTGGACTTACACGCTATTGTAGACGCTACCATTTCGGTAAAAGAAGGACATGCGATTTCCCACCGGCTACAGGACACTTTAAAGTATAAGATCCCGGAACTGGGGCACATCCTTATTCATATAGAACCCAATGACGAATAAGGTCAGAAAACCGAATACTTTCTTATAACCGGCTGCCGGTTTCAATATAAAAATGGGAAACAATATCGTTCTGCGTTGGTAACAGAAATAAAAAACGACGAAACCCGATAATGTTATCGTATTTCGCCGCTTGTTTTATAAACTATCGGGTATAACCTTTGTATTAGCTGTTATTTTTTAATATTTCCCTTGCATTATCGTTAGCCGGATTCAGTTCCAATGATTTTTTATAGGCTTTAAGTCCCTTTTTCTTTTGCCCGGTTTTCATCAGTGCTTCGCCATAACTGTCGAAGGTGTTAAAGGCTTTTGGATAAAGTTCGGTGTTTAGTTTAAAAACCTGCAGCGCTTCTTCATCCTTGTTCCTGTTCAGCAGTTCGTAAGCAAAATTGTTTACCGCCTCTTCATTAATATTATAATCCGAGCTTTTTCCTTTTTTGAATTCCTGCCGGATATGGCCGACCGTTTTACCGGCAGAATTGTGATTGGCATAATACGACGAAATTGTTTTCAGGTTCATTGTCCGCTCCTTTTCTTCCTGTTCCTTCAGGGTTTCCACACGGTAGTATTTTCGCTCTTCATCGGTAACTTTTGTCGTGTCAATTTTATACCTGACCCACTTACCATCAGCGGCTTTGTTCTTTATGAACTGCGTGCCGTAAAGCTGTGGTTTTCCTCTTCGCATCAAATCCCTGTCAACTGCTGCCGCATACCACCATCTGTTTAATGTGGAATCCAGTTTTATTGCCTTATCAAAACTTTTTACTGCCATGGCCGAAGCAACGGTATCGTTACCATGCTGGAACACGATTCCGGCATTCAGGTAATCTTTAGCCGTTTTGACCTTGTCTTCCGCATAAAGCCGGGTCACCCTGCTCCGTCTCAGGCTGTCTTTTTTATTAAGCACCGCCCAGTCTATTTTAGCGACCATTCTTTCCGACTGGTCGTCATCGGCCATTTTTTGAAGTTCTTCGTTGTCTTTTATTTGTGCAAAGGTCTGAAACGAAAAAAAGCATAAGAGGATTGCCAGAAAACCGGCTTGCGGCTGTATACAGCGTAGTTTGTTTGGAATAGTCGGATTTTTCATTGTATTTTTTTCGGCAAGGTATTTTTTTTCAGTATAACAAACTTGTAAAAATGGGACATGGAAAATTATTCCTGTAAATGCCAGAAAGTGTCTTCTTTTCCTAAAACGGTTCCTTTGCTGAAAAACTGCTTCGGTGAATGCGCTGTAAACTTTTCAAACGTTTTGTTGAGATGCGCCTGGTCACTGAAATTATATTCATGTGCCAATGTTGTAAAACTCTGGCTGTTGTTTGCAGCAAGTTTATGCACCATTGTTTTTCTAAAAAGCACAATCTGCTGGAATTTCTTCGGGGAAATGCCCAAATGTGTTTTAAAAATACGGACCAGCTGCCTGCGACTCAACTGCAGTTCCTTCCCTAAATCTTCAATGGAAAAATCATCATAATGCCTGAAAATATAAGCAATGGCTTGTTCCAGGACTTCATTTTTATATTCTCGGTACCTGCTGTGTAAAAACTGATCCAGCAGGTTGGCCAGTGTACTCACGTTGTCCGTTGCAAAGAGTGTATCCAGTTCGCTGCCGGTAAAAAAATCAAAATCGGTTATATAACCTGCAAAATCCTGATCACGGAAAAACTGCTGTATTCCCAACGGATTAAAAACAATGGCAACCCGGTGTACTGTTCCTGCCTGTTTTACCTGCAGTGCCTTTTCCCTGACCGGTGTGAATATCTGAAATGCCTTTGCGGCTTTATCATACACGATAGTACCATCCGGCATTCTGTTATGCGAACGGTATAAGGAAATGGTATTATTGAAATGGGGGAAACAGGTAAATCCGGCAATATCGTTTGTGGGTTTGATATCCAGATAATAATAATCCACATACGTAGCGATGACCTTGTTTTTAGGCTTAAATGTTTCAAAAATTACTGCCATTCTTTCCTTCGTAAAATTCTTCGAACTAATGTACAAAAATCTTCCCTGTTTTTTAAAATTTTGAAAGCACAGCTGACATACTGTTGTCACCTGTCGCTGTTATTTTTGTCCTGTTATTCATTCTAATCTACAAAACATGATAAAAGGAAAAAAAGTAAATCCGGAAGTAATGGAATTTACCAGTTTTAAAAAAGCGGAACATATAACCGAACAGGAACTTTTAAAAGCCGTAGCCGATTTTGAAGCCGGTTTCCTAGATTTGCAAAAAGGAATTGTCATGCATTGCCTTGTTAAGAATTCCAAAGACGAATATGCCAATGTGCTTTTTGCAGAAAACGCGGCAGTGCTGAAAGACATAGCCGAACAGCTTGCGGCAGAAGCTCCTTTTTTGACTTTCCTGAATGCTATTGACCGAAAAACGGTGACCGTAAACTATATGGATATCGAAAAAGCGGCAGTCCGGCTGCCGGATACGATTTCCTGTATCGAATTTGGCACTTTTGCCTTAAAAAGCGGTGACCGGGAAACCTTGCTTAAAATATCCGACACTATAGAAACCGAATATCTTAATTCTTTTGAAAACACCCAGCTGCATTTTATAGGCTCCCTTCCGAACGATCATTACGCCGAAGTAACTTTTGGGAAAGACCTTCAGAAAACCCAGGAAATCTGCGGCGGTTACCTGATCCACGACAGCTGTACTCCGCTTATGGAAATGATCGACGAAACGAAAATGACGCTGGATTTCTGGACCGTAATCGCTTAATATTTCTAAAAACAGTACTTTTGAAAATAAGACTACGCAACTAAATTCCAATAAAGATGAAAACCGAACCAACAGCCGCATTCCACATTATCGGAATAGCCGTCAGAACGACCAATGAGAACCAGCAAGCCGCAACCGATATCGGCAAACTCTGGCAGCGATTTATGTCGGAAGGAATTGCGGCCAACATTCCGAACAAAATTTCGGACAGTATTTACTGTATCTATACCGATTATGAAAAGGATTACACCAAACCGTATACTGCTATTTTAGGCTGTGCCGTATCCGGTTTAACCGATATTCCGGAAGGCATGACCGGAAAAACAATTCCTGCCGGACACTATCAGCAATTTACCGCCGAAGGGAATATTTTCCAGGGAGCAGTTGCCGATGCCTGGGTCAAAATATGGAATACCGATATTGACCGTGCCTATACGGCCGACTTTGAGGTTTATGACGAAAGAGCACAGGATCCCGAAAATGCCATTGTAGCCATTTTTATTGCGGTACAATAAGGTCTCATCCAAAAAAGGCAACCCGGTTTGGGGTTGTCTTTTAGGATCAGGAAGTATTATTTTTGCTATAAAGCAGGTATGGTGTTTGGTATTGAGTGCGTTTTATTGTTTATCGGATGAAGTAGCGTTTTTTTACTTTGCAGATTCAAGTATGTAGGTCAAAAAAATATCCTCCCTTCCTCCCAATCCAATAAGATTATTCCTTTTTTCGCATTATCCCCCTATACATTATTCTGTTATCTGCATAAAAAAGGCAATATCCTGGGCAATAATCAAGCTATTACTTATTGTCTGCTAAAATATTTTTACAGAAAAAACCCTTATATATCGTACTTTTAAAGACAAAAACATTATTTTTTCATTTTTTTTCACATAAAAAATTGTTTTTTTATTATTTTTTATTTAGGTTTACAAAATATCCCTCCTATATAATACCTCCCCCAAGAAGAATAAAGAAATAAAACAGTATTCTAAATACTTGTTTGTATCATAAATTTAAAATTAAACGCCATGCAACAAAAAGTCAAAAAGCCAGGAGTGCTTTACTCCCCGTGTTTTGTATCCGTCTTTTTCGGGATACGCCCGATTATTAAGAAACTACCTTTAGCATTACTGAAAAACAAGTCCCTTATGTGGGCTAAATTGCAAAGTATGAATGCCCAAAGGGAAGTCTCTCTAAAAAAAACAGTACCAAATTGTCTGTATAATTTTTCCTGTAATATTAATTAGACAGTATATGACACAAAATTACCGCACCGGTAGCAGGCTGTATGCCCTGTTGCCCTTACTTCTTTGTGCTTATACGGCCCATTCCCAGGACCTCATCTGGGAAAAATCGTATGGCGGCAAACATGCCGAGTTTTTAGCCCATGTTGTGCCCACACCCGACTATGGTTTCTTACTCGCAGGAAGCTCTCTTTCCGACAAGAACGGAAACAAGCAAACACCATCCGGTGGCAATTTCGATTACTGGCTCTGGAAAATGGACGAATACGGCAGTCCCGACTGGCAAAAAAGCTTTGGCGGCAGCGGACTGGATTTCCTGCAAAGTGCCCGGATCACAGCCGATGGCGGTTTTATCCTGGCCGGAGTGTCTAACTCACCGAAAGGCGGCGATAAAAAAGAAGATTCCCGCGGTCAGGACGACTACTGGATCATCAAGCTCGATGCCAAAGGCAATGAGCAATGGCAGCGCACCATTGGCGGCAGCGGTCAGGAACAGCTGGCCTGCATCAGCCCCACTAAGGATGGCGGGTATATCGTTGGCGGATCTTCTTCCTCAGGAAAATCCGGCGACAAAACCGAAGCTAATCAGGGTAACTTAGACTACTGGATCGTAAAACTGAATGCTTCCGGAACCATCGAATGGCAAAAGACCTATGGCGGCCGTTATATGGATCAGCTGAAAACGGTGGAACAAACCAAAGACGGCGGCTATATCCTGGGTGGTTATTCCAATTCTCCGGCTTCGGGCGACAAGCAGAGCGACAACATCGGTACCGGCGGGGATTACTGGATCATCAAAACCGACAAAGCCGGTGCTATCGAATGGCAGCGTACCCTGGGTGGTGATGGCGATGACAACCTGAGTGCGCTGATACAAAGCCGTAACGGCGGCTACGTGCTGGGCGGCAGTTCCAATTCCAATCCTTCAAACGACAAGAGCCGAGCGAATACCAAAGGTACCGATTTCTGGATCGTCCGTCTGGATGACAACGGACAAACGCTTTGGCAGGAAACCTACAACTACGGAGCGGTAGATTTGCTGACCTCGATAGTAGAAAATGAAGACGGTACGCTGCTCCTTGGCGGTTATGCCCGGACAGAAGTATCGGACGGAAAGAAAGACAAAAAAGACATCAACGATTATATTGCTTTAAAGATCAATGCCAAAGGCGAAGAGCTCTGGAGCAAAACCGTGGGCAGTGATGGCGAAGACATTCTGAACGGACTGATTGAAACCCGCGACGGCGGTTACCTGCTGGCCGGAACCTCCAAAGGCAAGCCGTCCCGTGATAAAAGCAGCGGACATGGCGGGAATGATTTCTGGGTGGTAAAACTCAAAGACCGCTATAAAAAAGAAGTAGAGAAACCGGTTATTGAAGCACTGCCGAATCCGGCACAAAACTTTACCAATATCGTGGTGGGCTATGAATTTCAAAGCGGTACCGCTTCGGTATTTGACCTGTCCGGGAGACAGCTTCAACAATTCAACATTGATAGCCGGACTGTCCCTGTAGATTTAAGCCGTTATCCGGAAGGGATTTATATTATAGAGATCCGTACCAATCTGCAAACGGATTCTGTAAAAGTGATTAAAAGTATAAGCCACAATAAATAGTAAATAGATAATTATGAAAAAACATATAATAGTCCAAGTGGTTATGTTACTACTTGTAGTCTGCAGTTTACGTTCACAAACTGTAAAAGATATTAATGATAAACTTAATTATGCTACAATCTCCAATCCTGATGTTTTTAGTTTTGAAAAGCATAATTTAAAAAAAGTAAACCATTATGTTGGCAAAGCAGATATATCAATACCACTCTATAATATTGAAACGGGAAATATTAACTACCCGATAACTTTATCTTATGATTCGGGAGGTATTAAAGTTGATCAGTCTGCTTCTGATGTTGGACTCGGGTGGAATTTATCAAAAACGGTAATCACCAGAATTGTAAATCAAGCCAATGATTTTAACAGCATTGGTTTTAATCAGATTGACACAGATTATGTATTCACTGATGCGGTAGAACAGAATAAAAATTTTAATGTTGGTAGTGCAAGTTCAGTAAGAGGCAATTTAGGTCACTTTTTGATTCAGAAAACTAACAGTGAGATGACTTTTGATCGAAGAAAGGTTGATTTTTTACCTGATACTTATAACTTCCATTCCAATAATTACAGTACTAGTTTTATATTTCAGGATATAAATACACCTGTGGAGTTAGCGCCAAAGGGAACAATAATCTCGGCAGTTAAAGGAAAAGCTTTATTCAACACCAATTTTTACGGTAAAAATTATCCTAATGGTAATATCTATTTATATGAATTTCCAACTCAGGATTTTTTTACAATAATAGTTACCACACCGGATGGAATTAAATATACATTCAGTGATTTCGATTTATCTGCGACTTTTTTTGCAACGGGTTTCCTTGGTGAGTACTCTTTTACACCCGGAGGTTTTATAAATCAATATCCAGCCCAGATTTCTGCTTGGCATATTACAAAAATAGAGGATACCAATACAGGTAAGAAAGTCCAATTTTATTATGACACCACTCATTCCAATCCTTTCAACGAAAATATTCTTTATGAGAATACTATAAAAAGAACCCAGCGCTTTTTTAACTATTTCAGAATACCATATTCTGATGCACTTACGGTTAACAACTGTACCCGTTATTGGACAGGAGGAGGATCAAGTATCGTAGACTATACACTAAATAGTGATAGTAGAGTTGATGTTCAAAAAAAACGATTAAGCAGAATTGTTTTTGATAAAGGAGAAATCACTTTTAAGTATAACAATAATGAAGGTGCAAATTCGGGGATTGGGAATACTCGGGAAGATATTTATAATGGTGATTTTTTAACACAGATGACCGTGAAAAATTTCAAAAACGAAATTATTAAAACAGTAGCTTTCAAGTATGATTATTTTAATTCCAGTTATAATGTAGGAGAGTTTAATCCAGATAATGAATATAATCCTTACCGTTACAAAAGGCTAAAACTGTCAAGTATTGAAGAATCTGGAAAAAAACCATACATTTTTACTTATATTGAAAACATAAAATTACCTCCTATTAACTCCTTTTCAGTTGATTTTCTCGGGTATTATAATAATTCTGCTGACGTTTCAAATATACCAACGCTATTAAGCCTTACGCCTAATCCTAAACTATATTATTATCCGAATAAAGAAGAGCAATCGCTTTTACCTTTCCTGATACCTAATATTCCAAATGCTACTATAAATGGCTATTTTAATAGAGAGGCAAATGAATTCTCTAAAGCATGGTCGCTTAAAAAAGTTGAATATCCAACAGGAGGTTTTTCAGAATTCGAATATGAGTCGAATACTTTTAATATTAATGGTATTGATATTAAAGGTGGAGGAATAAGGATAAAAAAACAAATTTTAAACGATGGTTCAGGGAATAGCAGATACTTGGAATATGAGTATAAAAAAGATAATCAACTGAGCTCAGGAAATCTCGACAATTTTCCATTTTTTGGGCATCCTTTAGTAAAGGCTTTTAATGTACAGTATCAAACTAATCAAGGACTTGATGAAGACATCCCTGCTACAATAACAACTATTGGAAATGTGGTTTATGACACTAATGAATGGAAACTATTAGATAAGAGTAACCTGGCAGAAGATATCACTTCGGGTGCTTTTGTAGGGTACTCCAGAGTTATTGAAAGAGAAACTGGCAATGGATACAAAGAATTTTTTTATACATCAAGCGAGACCAATAATTTTAAAAATAAAATTTTTAAAGCCGATCCATACGATCTGCCTGTAAGCATCTGTGAAATCTATCTGGCTACAACCAATATTTGTATGAGTCCTTTTATTAAAGCCAATAGCGGTATGGGAGGGAATATTTTCACTGATAATTCTTATAAAAGAGGAAAATTGTTAGAAGAAAATATTTTCAATCAGAGCAATCTTCTGGTCAAGAAAACGGTAAATACATACAATGATGTGGTCTATAATGAAAAATCATTTTATCAGCCAATTACACATCCATGGCGTGTGCAAAATGAAAATAACATCGGAGTACTTTTTGCCGTAAAGAAGAAGTATAAAATAAGTAATTACCTGTTAGCGTCAGAAACTATAAAAGAATATTCAGAAAGTGATGAACTCAGTAAAGGGATAAAATATACTTATAACAACAGGGGTCTAATTAAATCATCTTTGGAAAATATAGATAATGGTATTGGTGAAACTAAAATGACAAATGTGTACTATCCGGATGATATCACAACCATTAATAGTTTACCAAACGGATCGTTGGCCACAGCGCCGTTTAATGCTTTTATCGCATTAAAACAGAAAAATAACATCAATACACCCGTGCAGATCAATACCTTTAAAAACAACCAATTGATTTTTACCAAACGGGCATTATATAAAAACTGGGGGAATAACATTATTCTTCCGTGTATTGTACAAACAGCAAAAGCTGCGAATAATCTGGAAGATAAGATTATATACAATTTGGTGGACACCTCTAACGGTAACTATTTGGAAGCACAACAGCAAAACGGAGCTAAAATCTCTTATATATGGGGATACAATAAAACATTGTTGATTGCAAAAATTGAAAATGCAGCATATACTGATATTCCGCTTACTACAATAAACAATTTGCAATCTAAATCAAATAGTGATACAGAAGCAAACTTAATTATTGCTTTGAATAATCTTAGAAATTCATTACCAAATGGTATGGTAACAACCTATACCCATAAGCCTTTAATTGGTGTGAGTTCTATAACCGATCCCAAAGGTAACACTACCTATTATGAATATGATCCTTATGGCAGGCTAAAAAACACCAAAGACGATGATAAGTATATTTTAAAAGAAAATGAATACCATTATAAGAATTAATATGAAAAAGATATTTTACTATTTATTATTGTTTCCGATTCTTATTTTTGGGCAGAGTCCTGATAAAAATTGGATAAAAACAACCCGTTATAAAGTTCCGGTTTTAAACGGAATCGCTACACCTGCTTTGAGTCAGGCAAAAATTGACCTTAGTTATATTGATGGACTTGGCAGACCAATACAGCAAATTAGCCACAAACAGTCGGCCTCAGGAAACGATATTATTACCCATATTGAGTATGATACATTTTTCAGACAATCAAAAGAATATTTATCTTATGTCAATCAAGCTCCATCTTTAAATTTCATTACTTCAGCAAAGAATGACACCCATAATTATTACAACGTACTGTCTTCGGCAACAGGTAATCCTTATTTCGAAACGACTGCCTATCCCTATAGCGAAAAGGTATATGAGGAATCTTCTTTAGATAAGGTTATGGTACAGTCGGCTTCGGGTAACACCTGGGCAGTCGGCACCGGACATGAGATACGAAATAGTTACTTTTTTAATAAAAGTACTGATGCTGTAATTTTTTTCAAAGCAGTAACAACATGGGATAATGCTAAAGGTCTTTATGATATTAATCTGGTTCAAAGCGGTACGTATTCCCCCGGTCAACTTTATAAGAAGGTTATAAAAAATGAAAACTGGATATCTGGCACTAACAATACAACAGAAGAGTATAAAGACAAAGAAGACAGGATAATTTTAAAACGATCGTACAATAACGGAGCACATGACACTTATTATGTGTACGATATTTACGGCAACCTGACCTACGTTATCCCTCCGTTAGCGACTGCCCCGTTAACGCAATTAAATGATTTGTGTTATCAGTATAAACATGATAAAAACAACAGGCTTATAGAGAAAAAAATGCCGGGAAAACAATGGGAATTCATTATATATGACAAATTGGACCGGATTGTAGCTACAGGGCCTGTTTTTTCTCCATTTACAAATAATAATACAGAAGGATGGATCATAAATAAATATGATGCTTACAATAAGAATATCTACACCGGTTGGTACACCGGTCATCCGGCTAATACTACAGGTAGAAAAGCAGTGCAAGACATCCATAATGCTGCAACGGTATTAAATGAAAATAAAACAGGTACAGGTGTCATCAACAATGTGTCTATAGCTTATACCAATACTGTTTTCCCTACAGGTTCATACCATATATTAAGTATTAATTATTATGATAACTATACCTATCCGAATGCACCTGTAGTTCCGCAGCAAATAGAAGGACAGTCGGTTCAACAAAATGTTAAGGGGCATATAACAGGAACCTGGAACAGGATTTTAACCTCAACGAATGAGACCAACAACCAGCTTACCTATGATTTTTATGATAAAAAAGAAAGGTCAATTCGAAATCGTATTAACAATCATTTCGGTGGTTATACTCAAATTGATAAAAAAGTCGATTTCACAGGAAAAACAGAGTATAGTAAAACCACTCATAAAAGGAGTAATACTAATACCGAGATTCTAATCACAGATACTTACACCTATACAAATCAGGATCGGTTATTATTACACAAACAGCAAATTAATGGTGGTCCTGAAGAGTTAATTACTAAAAACACTTATGATGAATTAGGGTTGTTAATTTCTAAGAATATAGGAGGTCCGGATGCAACAGGAGCTATAGGATATCAAAAAGTCGATTACCGTTACAATGTTCGTGGCTGGCTGACCGATATCAATAACATCAGTCCTGTGGGAGATCCGGTACTGCGAATGGAAGAGACCGATTTATTTGGTTATAAAATCAACTATAATCAGGTAACCGAAACAGACGAAGATGGCACTGTGTATTATGGTACAGCAAGTGTCTATGGTCAGGTAAAACCTCTTTATAACGGGAATATTTCTGAAACTTTCTGGAAGACAACCAGTGACAACATTCTACGAAAATATGGTTATCGTTATGATAATTTAAACCGCTTATTGGGAGCTTATTATCAAAAACCATTATCGAATGAACCAATATCGAACTCTTATGATGAATCCGTCAGTTATGATAAAAATGGTAATATAACAAAATTAAAACGTACCGGTAATTTGGATCATCCCAATATTACGATCGATATCGATGATTTAGCCTATACTTATAACGGTAACCGTTTGATGCGTGTAAACGATACTACCAATAATCCGGAAGGATTTAAAGACAATGGATACAATAATACATATAATGATTATGCCTATGATGCTAACGGGAATATGATTCAAGATGAAAATAAAAAGATTACGAATATTGTG
This sequence comes from Flavobacterium inviolabile, assembly GCF_013389455.1. Lineage (NCBI taxonomy): Bacteria > Pseudomonadati > Bacteroidota > Flavobacteriia > Flavobacteriales > Flavobacteriaceae > Flavobacterium > Flavobacterium inviolabile. Next base: position 3,375,703 of record NZ_CP058278.1, read on the forward strand.
TACAATCATCTGAACTTACCAATGGAAATAACGTTTTCCGGCGGAAATAAAATCAATTATCTTTACAGTGCTGCCGGGGTTAAGGTACAGAAAAAAGTGACTGACGGCAGCGATGTCAGCAAAACCGATTATTTAGACGGATTTCAGTATATTAGCAGTAAATTGGCTTTTTTCCCGCATGCAGAAGGCTATGTTAAGGTTACTGATGATATTCACTTTAACTATGTCTTTAATTATACTGACCATTTGGGGAATATACGGGTAAGCTGGGCCTATGACAAGGTGATTGACCGTGTAAAGATCATGGAGGAAAGTCATTATTATCCGTTTGGATTAAAACATAAGGCTTATAATACACAGGAGTATTTGTTCAGCATGCCAATGGACGGGTCACCGGGTTATAACGCCCCTGTTTTAGAACAGCTAAATAGTATGCCTAATCCTTATCAGTATAAATTTAACGGAAAGGAATTACAGGATGAATTAGGTCTTAATGTCTATGACTATGGTGCAAGGAATTATGACCCTACGATTGGAAGATGGATGAATATTGACCCATTAGCAGAACAAGGGCGCAGATGGTCTCCTTATACTTATGCAATGGATAACCCCGTTTACTTTATTGATCCAGATGGAATGTGGGTTAGTGATGGCAAGAAAATTATTAGCTCTTCTCACCGAGGAAATGTAAATATGACAACAACTCGTACTTTTATAGGTCATGGTAATTTTAAGAATGATATAGGAAGAAATGCGGATAAAGTTATATTTCCTGGTATGACTAAATTACAACATTCACATACTATACCGACTTCAGGTGGAAATTCGACTGGGTCATCAACTGAGTTAAGTGCTAAATACGCCGGTAGTCAAATAATTGGTAATGACATAACAACTTCAGTATCTTTAAAAACTACCACTGCTACAGGAACATATTATAATTCCGATGGCAAGGTAGTCTCAAGTATTTCAGATGCTAATACTTTTGTATCAACAACTAATACAAAAATAATGACAGTAAATGTAGGTGTAACAGGTGCTTCTGATACAGTTAATGTAACAAATATTACTAATGTTACAACATATAATGTTTCGGGTAAGTCAGGAATGGCAGACTTTGGAGGCTTGCAATTGACAAATGGAAAAACTAAAACAAATAGTTCAAATTCAACAATGGAACTTTCATATGCACCAGAATCACTTAAAGCGGCAGTATCAAATGAAGTAAATAATAATAGTAAAGCTATACCTAATAATTCTGCAGAACATGTTGAAAGTACTGTGCAAAGAACTTTTGACCAAGAAAAAACATATAATGAACATGAAATTAATAAAACAAGAAAATAAAACAGTATGAAAAAAATATTAAAATTTATATTAAACTATATTAAAGTTTATTTATTTGGAGGACTAAGCAGTTTACTATTATTAATATATCTGATAATATCAGACCCTTACTTCCGTAATATGGATTTTAAGCTTGAAGGGTTTAAAGTTAAAATTGAAGAATATCTTTTATTTACGTTTAACATACCCGTTATTTTAATGATTATATTCTGTGTTTTTCTAATAATTAAAGGTGATTCGAAAAGAAATAAGCTAATTATTTTTCTATCTTCTTTGACTGGTATCATAACTTTTATTGTAGCCGATACTCCTATTAAGAAAGCATTGTTTTATTCTGAAAATGTTTTGATAGGTCAATTAGCTGTGCTTATCGCTTATATTGTTCTTTTTTTTATAGTCATAAAACAAGAAAAAAAGTTGGATGTAGATATTGATTCTAATTAATATATGATGCAGTAATGCCAAGTTTATTAAGAATAAAGGAATTATTAAAAGAATTATTTTGTGAAATTATTCTAAGTATAGTCTCTTTAATTTAATCCATAATTAAAACTATGATTATCAATAGTTCGTATAAAAAGATGACCATACGGATGTGGTTACAATAACCCTATAAGTTTTGATGATCCAGATGGAAGATATCCAATCTGTATTGTAAATTAGAAAAATTGAAATCTGATGAGTAAGACTGGAATTTTTGAAAATATTAAGCAATTCATAATTAGAGAACGCTGGGAATATGATTTTCCCTTGACACGTGATACTTCAATACAAGAAGATTTACTTATTTACGGTGATGATGCTGTCGAATTCATAGTTAAGTTTGGAAAGGAATTTAGTGTAAATGTTTCAAATTTTATGGCAGCAGATTATTTCCGTGCCGAAGGAGGAATAAATCTGCCACCAGTTATAGCTCAATTGTTCCCTAAAAAAAATAAAGGCTATAAAGAACTTACAATTGGAGACCTTGAGAAAGCGGTAATTGCTGGTAAATTGGATGAAGAAGTTTTGAATAAAAATAAACCCCGATAGCGCGGATTTGTAATCCGCGCCAATAAAGAGAAGCAAATTACAACTCTAAAAAAACCAATATCCTCGTGTAATCAATTAGCTGTAGTATTAAAATGTGTAGTGCCAAATACTAATTACAAGGAGATACATACTAACAAAACGAAGTACAATATAACTATTCAAGTAAAAAACTCTGTCGTTAGCAGTAAGTAGATATACCATTGATTTTTGAAAGAAATGCAGAAAGAAAAAGAGAAGCAGAAGAAAAAGCAAACAATGAGAACAACAGGTAAAATTTTAGGAGCAATATTAATCTTATTATTATATATTGGTTGTAAAGACGTGAAAAAACAACCAGCCAATAATATCAATAAAAAGACTATTTTTTATAACAAGGGGGTTGAATTTAAAATAGATTTCCCAGATACTATTTATAAAGGGAAAAGTTATAATGGAAAAATAATTTATAGAAATATATTAGATACTATTACGACCGATTTAGATAATGATATAAATAAAAAGAATAATAGATATATTATTTTCGCAATGGCCAGGACTAAAAATATTGATTATGATGAAAGCTATCTTCATAAAATAGTTAAAGATACTTTTGGGGCAATTGATAATAATACTATTCCTTTTTATGACATAAAATTCAATGAAACAGGAGTATTCTATATAGATGGTATTATAAATGATCAGGGCTATATAAAATTAGAAAAAAAGAATGAAAAGGGAGAAGAACCCATGCGAATAATAACAAATGAATTTCGAGCTTCTCATAAAGTGATCGTAATTGATAATACCCAATAATACAAATTTACAATCCCTGACAATGGATATACGAATACGAGTGGTGATGTTTTAGGAAGTCCTCCTGAGAGTTTAAAAACATCAGAAGTTGATCAAATAATTCAAAATAGTTATAAAGCAAATTAATATTATGAGAAAGTTATTATTTCTAATTTTATTGTTCTTAATTCCCAAATGCGTATTGGGTCAATCTGCTGAACAAAAATTTTTATTAATTTTTTCTGAAACAAAACAGAAAACCAAGATTGATAAATATAAAGCTTCTTTGAAGGCAATTAAATATGACTCTTCTGTGGAGTTAAAAGATGATTTTAAAATTTCAGATGTTTTTTTAAAAGATTTTTCAGACGGTCACTTTGAATCATGTCAAAAAAGAGATTCGATATATTTGACATTCAATTATAGTAATGATTCTTTTAATATTGACAATAAATATGGAGAAGCAAATAGGAAGAAAATTGATGAAATTTTAAAAAACAAGAAGACATTATTTTCCGTTAATGTAAAATCAAAAAAAATCATTCAATCAAAAATTGATTATTATTATGTTTTAATAAAGTGTACAGCTTGTTCTGGCATTTTAGACAACATAAGTGCTTCAAAAAATAATAACGATTCTGTACTGTTAATTAAAAATAATATTGAAGAGATACCAAATTTTGAAATTGATAATGTTAGCGCATATAAAATCTATAAAAGCTTAATAAAACATTAAGATTCATAAAAAGTCAGAAACTCGTTTCAGTATTCGGAATACAGGGATGGGCGCAACACATGTGTCCATCCTTATGTTAATCCAATTATTAATGGAGAAAAATGGTGAGAATTTTAGAAAAGGTCACCTTAGTAGATCCTACCTATAATGCTTATCCTTTACCAAAGACTGCCAAGTTTATTAAGAATAAAGGAATTATTAAAAGAACTATTTTATAAAATTATTCTAAGTATAGTCTCCTTAATTTAATCCCTAATTAAAACTATGATTATCAATAGTTCGTATAAAAAGATGATTCAAAAATAAATAAGACAGTTCTTTTTCTGTCTTCTCTGACTTGTATAACAACTTTCGGAGATAAAAAAAAGAATCGTTATATTCGTTTTATATTGACAACATCAGATAATATAAATATTAGTAAGTACATGATGGATGAATAAGTATAAACTATTTTTTACAGGTATATCGCTGTTAGTTGTAACCGGAATTTATTCGCAAACGAAATTTAAAACTGAGTTTTATACCGTTACTGTCCCAGAAAATACAACTTATACGATGTTTAACACTACCCGTGAGGCAGAAGCAAATATTGATATCTATGAGTTTGGAGCAGATGGCAAGATTAAATATTTATTGTATCTGATGTCTAATAAGATGAGCGGAGCAGTAAAAGTTGATGAGAATAACTTTGAAGATTTTTTAACGGATTTGTATGAGCTGGTTATTACGGACATTGAAAAACAGGATGGAAATCTAAAGATTTATTTTTCTTACAATGATAGCGAATTCGTAAGAGGAATCGTCTATCTCTCAACGGAGAATGATGTTCTTAGCCGATTTGTTTTTCTTTTACCAAATCCCGATGCAAAAAAAACTTTTAGTAATGAAATTGATCGAATGGTCACAAATATTATTAAGACTAAAAAACATTGGTAAACACTTCTTATTTAGTTGGCTTTCAGCACAAAAAAGATGTTTTAAAGTTTTTCCAGCATGCAGAGGGTTATGTTAGTGCTACCTATGGATTTGGGGATGTCCTATACGGAGAATAGTTTTACAGGAGTGTCCTCCATTATGGAAGAGGTTTGGTTTAAAACATAAGGCCTGTAATGCTCAGGAGTATATTAATAACACATAATGACAATGCGGCTATTGGGCTCAGAATCCCAAAAGAGAAACACTCTTTAATTACACCTATAATAATCGCACCTCTTTATTCCCCAGCCGGTAAACGCCATACGCCCACTCCATAACCGCCTGAAAATTACCCCTTGTGTAAATTCAGCAGGCAAATCCGGTACACTTTCGTATTTTCGATATAATTTCATACTTTTGGAGTACTAAAAAAATTAAAAAAATGGCACAAATCACATTAAAAGGAAATACAATTCACACTACCGGAGAATTACCGCAGGTTGGTACACAGGCAAAAGATTTTCAATTAGTTAAAAACGATCTTTCGTTAGCTTCCCTATCCGATTTTAAAGGAAGTAAAGTTGTTTTAAACATTTTCCCGAGTGTGGATACCGGTACGTGTGCGGCATCTGTTAGAAAATTCAACGAAAAAGCAAGCAATCTGGAAAACACAAAAGTATTGTGTATTTCACGTGACTTACCATTTGCACAGGCTCGTTTTTGCGGAGCGGAAGGATTATCGAACGTGATCAATCTTTCTGATTTTAAAGACGGTAGCTTCGGTAAAGAATACGGCCTGACAATTGCCGACGGACCTTTAGCTGGTTTGCTTTCCCGCGTTGTTATTGTTCTGGACGAAAACGGCGTGGTAAAATACAGTGAGCAGGTTCCGGATATTGTGGACGAACCTAATTACGAAAATGCTTTGGCAGCACTTTAAAATTTTAAATGAAACAAGATAATTCCTTTTTTACCGGTAGGCTGAAAAGTGTCGTGTATGCTTTTAAAGGAGCTTACAAACTAATCACAACCGAACACAGCGTGATGATTCAGTTCAGCCTGGCTGTTTTGGTTACACTGGCCGGATTCTATTTCAGAATATCGCAGGTGGAATGGCTGGTGCAGACACTGGCAATCGGACTGGTTTTAAGTATCGAGGGATTGAATACGGCTGTTGAAAAAATTGCCGATTTTATTCATCCGGACTACCATCAAAAAATAGGTTTTATAAAAGACATAGCCGCAGGTGCTGTATTTTTTGCAGCCCTTGCCGCTATTGCTGTGGGATTAATTATATATTTGCCACGGATAATCTGATTCACCGTACGGCGACAAAATTTGACTATTGTAAATGGCAAAATCAACAAAAAAAGAAACTCCGGATAAAGGAGAAAAAACAGCAAAACCGAAATTCTCCTGGCAAATTTCACGTCAGTACAAAGTCCTGTTCGGGGCTTTACTTGTTTTATTTTCGGTTGCGTTGCTGCTCTCTTTTATCTCCTATTATATCTATGGTGATTACGACCAGAGTTCGTTAACAAGCTTTGGTGACCGAAGTGAGAAAACATACAACTGGTTAGGGAAATTCGGGGCTTTTCTGTCCGATTTTTTCCTGTATAGAGGATTCGGAGCGGCTTCTTTTCTTTTTGTGCGCCTGTTCTTTTTAGCCGGAACCTATCTTTTGGTCGACCTGTCGCTAACCAAACTTAAAAAAACTATTTTCTGGGACCTTTTTGTAATGGTTATCCTTTCTGTACTCTTTGGTTTTTTCTGGAATGTAGTACCGCAGTTAGGCGGTATCATCGGGTATGAAATGAACCTTTTTGTACAGGATTACCTGGGCAAAACCGGAACCTTTTTAGTATTGCTGTTTGGCGTTATCATTTACCTGATCTTCAAAATAAAAATTTCCACCGAAGGCATTAAAGATTTCTTTGAAAAATCGAACAAATCCTTTACAGACGAGTTAAATCTGGACACGCCGGTTGCCGAAAACCAGAACAATTCACCGGTAGCCTTAGCCGATGAAATAATTGACGACACCATTATTACTTCTAATCCAAGTCTTGATTTTAACGATGAAGAGGACGACGAAGTATTGTCCAATATTGAATTAAAGACCAAACCTTCTGCATTTGAGATCAATAAAGAAGCTTTAAAACCCACTATCGCACACCCTTCGGAAATCAGTCTGAAAACTAAACCTGTCGAACCGGAGCCGGCAGCCATAATCCCGACAGCTCCTGTTTCGGAAATTATAAAAACCGATGACGAGCATTTTGTAATCGAAAAAATCGAAGAAGAAGCTGTGGTGGAAGAAAATCTGGCGGCAAGACTTGTCCGTGATTTCGGGGAGTTTGATCCCACATTGGAATTATCCAATTACCAGCTGCCATCCATTGACCTGTTAAAGGAATATACATCCGGCGGCATCACCATCAATCAGGCAGAGCTGGAAGAAAACAAAAACAAAATTGTTGAAACCCTTCGTAACTATAAAATCGACATTGCCCAGATTAAAGCAACCGTTGGTCCTACAGTTACCTTATATGAAATTGTACCCGAAGCCGGGATCCGGATTTCCAAAATCAAGAGCCTGGAAGATGATATCGCCTTATCGCTTGCCGCTTTAGGAATCCGTATTATAGCTCCAATTCCGGGTAAAGGAACCATTGGTATCGAAGTTCCGAACAACTCCCCTACTATGGTTTCGATGAAAAGCGTTATCGCTTCTCCGAAATTCCAGACAGCAGAAATGGAACTGCCAATCGCTTTAGGAAAAACCATTTCTAACGAAACCTTTGTGGTTGACCTGGCAAAAATGCCTCACCTTTTAATGGCCGGTGCAACGGGTCAGGGTAAATCGGTTGGTTTAAATGCCGTATTGACCTCGCTTTTATACAAAAAGCATCCGGCAGAAGTAAAATTCGTATTGGTCGATCCTAAAAAAGTGGAATTGACCCTTTTTAATAAAATTGAAAGACATTATTTAGCCAAGCTTCCGGACACGGAAGATGCGATCATTACCGATAATACCAAAGTTATCAACACACTGAATTCTCTTTGTATCGAGATGGACAACCGTTACAACCTGCTGAAAGATGCGATGGTGCGTAACATTAAAGAGTATAACGAGAAATTCAGACAACGAAAATTAAATCCGGAAAACGGACACCGCTTCCTGCCGTATATCGTTCTGGTTGTGGATGAGTTTGCCGATCTGATCATGACCGCCGGTAAAGAGGTGGAAACGCCTATTGCGCGTCTGGCACAACTTGCCCGTGCCATTGGTATTCACCTGATTATCGCAACACAACGTCCGTCGGTAAACGTTATTACCGGTATCATTAAAGCCAACTTCCCGGCACGTATCGCTTTCCGTGTAACCTCAAAAATTGACTCGAGAACCATTCTGGACAGCCAGGGAGCCGATCAGTTAATTGGCCGCGGGGATTTACTATACACGCAGGGAAATGACCTGGTTCGTGTGCAATGTGCCTTTGTTGACACACCGGAGGTAGAAAAAATTACGGAATTCATCGGTTCTCAGAAAGCCTATCCGAATGCATATTTGCTTCCGGAATATATTGGTGAAGAAAGTGGCATAAGTCTTGATATAGATATTTCCGACAGAGATTCTTTATTTAGAGAAGCCGCAGAAATTATTGTAACCGCACAGCAAGGTTCGGCTTCTTTATTACAAAGAAAACTGAAATTGGGATACAACAGAGCCGGACGCCTTATCGACCAACTGGAAGCTGCAGGAATTGTAGGTCCTTTTGAAGGCAGTAAAGCCCGAAGTGTACTCATTCCGGACTTATCATCCCTGGATCAATTCTTTGCTAATGAACAAAATGATTTTTAAAATGCGTACTTTTTTTCAGTTTATCACCTTACTACTCTTTGGTTTAACCCTACAGGCACAGGAAGCCAAAAAGGCAAAAGACCTGTTGGATGAAGTTTATACCAAAGCGAAAAGCTATGACAATATTGTTATTGATTTCCGCTTTACGCTTCAAAACACCAAACAAAACCAGGATCAGGACAGTAAAGGAAACGTGACCCTTAAAGGCAATTTATTCGTACTGAACTTTATGGGCGTTACCAAAATGTTTGACGGAAAGAAAAACTATACGATCATCCCTGAAGACGAAGAAATTACCGTATCCAAATATGACGAGAATGATGAAAATTCCATTACGCCGTCTAAAATACTGACCTTCTTCAATTCCGGCTACAAATATGCCTGGGACAAATTGCTAAACATCAGAGGCCGTAAGATACAATACATCAAACTTACGCCGCTTAGCGCCAAAGATAAAACCAAAGAAATTTACTTAGGCATTGATACTCAGACAAAACACATCTACAATAAGATCGAAATCGCGAAAGACGGTACAAAAACCACTTTGACTGTTAATTCTTTTAAAACGAATCAGCCTATTTCGAAAAATCATTTTACCTTTACCGAAAGTAAATATCCTAATTACTACATCAATAAATTAGATTAATTATCGGGTGAAAATATTAGACCGTTACATTCTTAAAAGCTTCCTGATTACATTTGCTACTGTATTTGTAATCCTTTTTTTTATATTCATTTTGCAGGGAATCTGGCTGTTCATTGCCGAATTAGCCGGTAAAGACCTGGACGCCTGGCTGGTATTCCAGTTCCTACTCTTCTACTCGCCAAAAATGATTCCGCTCGTTTTACCGCTTTCCATCCTGCTTGCTTCGATCATGACTTTTGGAAGTTTTTCGGAGAATTATGAATTTGCAGCGATGAAATCTTCCGGGATATCCTTAAAAAGAGCGATGCAGAGTCTGAATATTTTTATCGTGATTTTAAGCTTTGTTTCTTTCTTTTTTGCCAATAATGTTATTCCTAAAGCAGAATATAACTTTGTAAACCTTCGTAAAGAGATTTTCCATACCAAACCGGCCATGGCCATTGCGGAAGGTCTTTTTAACAAGATCGGGAATTTCTCCATTAAAGTCGATAAGAAATCCGGGGAAAAAGGCGAACAGCTGCAGGGCGTTACCATGCACGAGAAATCGAATCTGGGAACCGGGAATAAATCGGTTATTAAAGCCAAAAGAGGCGTTTTAATTAACGATGCCAATTCCAATATTTTAAAACTGGATTTAATTGACGGCTATTACTACGAAGATGTGATGCCAAAAAATTATGAAGACCGGAAACGGGAACCGTTTGCCAAAGCGGCCTTTAAAAAATACCGTGTCAATATCGATTTAACAGCCTTAAACCCTGTTGATGAAGATGAAAAGATCACGAATACCAATACCATGCTTACGGTAAATGAGCTGAATTTTACCATTGACTCTTTAGAATCGAATATTAAAAAAGATAAATTATCCTTTGCCGATAATATTGTTCAGGGCACTGATTTTGCATTGAAACCCAAATTCTCCGGTTCCAATACAGCATCCAACAAAACCAAAGACATGATGGCGCTGCTGCCTCTGGATTTACAATATAAAGTACTGGAAATTTCAAAAAATAACGTAACCAGCCTGATCTACTCTATAGACAGTAACAGTAATGACCTGCTGGAAAAACAAAAAAACATCAACGTACACTGGATCGTATTGCATGAAAAATTTGTAGTGGCGTTCTCCTGTCTGCTGATGTTCTTTATCGGGGCACCGCTGGGAGCCATTATCCGTAAAGGAGGCTTGGGACTGCCCATTGTATTTGCGGTACTGATTTTCATTATCTACCACTTCATTAATACTTTTGGAAAGAAAGTAGCACAGGAAAACGGGATCCCTCCTTTCCTTGGAACCTGGATGGCTTCGATGGTTTTAACGCCGCTGGCAATATTCCTGACCTACAGGGCAACCAACGATATTGGCGTGATGATTAATTTTGACTGGATTACCGTTCCGTTCCAGAAACTTGCAGAAAAAATATTTAAAAATAATAACAACTAAAATGGCAACTAACGAACACATACAACTCAACACTATAGAAGAAGCTATTGAAGATATAAGACAAGGTAAAATTATTATTGTTGTTGACGATGAAGATCGTGAAAACGAAGGAGATTTTATTGCTGCGGCAGAAAAAGTAACTCCGGAAATGATCAACTTCATGGCTACTCACGGACGAGGTTTGATCTGTGCTCCTCTAACGGAAGCAAGATGTAAGGAACTGGATCTTAACCTGATGGTTACGAACAACACCGTACTGCACGAAACACAGTTTACCGTTTCGGTAGATTTAAAAGGACACGGCTGTACTACCGGTATTTCGGTACATGACAGAGCCAAAACCATCCTTTCTTTAGTAGATGACGAAACCAAACCGGAAGACCTGGGTCGTCCGGGACATATTTTCCCTTTACGTGCCAAACAGGGCGGTGTATTGAGAAGAACCGGACATACAGAGGCTGCTATCGATTTAGCGCGTCTGGCAGGCTTAAAACCGGCCGGAATACTGGTTGAAATATTAAACGAAGACGGATCTATGGCCCGTTTGCCGCAATTAATGGAAGTAGCCAAACGATTTGACCTTAAAATCGTTTCTATTGAAGCATTGGTTGCCTACAGAATGCAGCACGACAGTCTGATCCAGAAAAAAGAGGATTTTGAAATCGAAACCCGTTTCGGAACTTTCCGTTTAAGAGCCTACCTGCAAATCACAAACAAACAGGTACATATTGCTTTGACAAAAGGAAGCTGGAGCGCCGGTGAGCCGGTACTGACCCGAATCAACTCTACACACGTTAACAACGATATTTTAGGTACGCTGACCAATAATGCCGACAAACGTCTTGACGATATGTTCCGACGTATTAACGAAGAAGGACAGGGCGCTATTTTGTTTATCAACCAGGAAATACAGTCCTCCGACCTGCTAAACCGTTTGTCGGAACTTAAAAATCTGCAGTCACAGGGCGTACACAAAGCGCCGGAAATTAAAATTGACGCTAAAGATTTTGGTATCGGAGCGCAAATGTTACACGATTTGGATATCTGTAAAATCCGTTTATTATCCAATTCCGAGCAGACAAAACGTGTGGGAATGATCGGATACGGACTTGAAATCACGGAATACATAGGTTTTTAATTTTTATTTACCTTTCTAAAACTATCACTGTAAGCAAGTTATATCAAAACACTTGTTTTTTCGATAGTTTTAAGCAAAAAAGGCTTGTAAAAACCGAAAAACGCACTATATTTGCAACCGCAATCCACAAGTGGTTGTAACATATTGGAGAAATGGCAGAGTGGTCGATTGCGGCAGTCTTGAAAACTGTTGACTGTAACAGGTCCGGGGGTTCGAATCCCTCTTTCTCCGCTTAACAAAACAACAAAAAGCCCCGAATGACGGGGCTTTTGTTTTTTAGTTGACAATGTAGTTGACAGAAGCGGGGTTTTTAATCCTTTTTATCCAATATTTTTTTTACTTCCTCTTTGAAAGAATCAAAATCAAAAACCTCATCGTCGCCATCGTTGAAAACTGAATATATTTCATCAGCCCCTTTTATCTCTTTAGTAACTGTTTCATACTTTTTTCCTTCGGTATGCTTCAGAAACCGGACAAGCTCATTAGGTTTTGCATAATGTAGAGCAGTCCATACATTTTGCTCAGGATGATTTTCAGAGTACTCCAATTTGTCAGGTCTAACCCAATAATCTTCACCTCTCATTACTTCTGTGCCTGTAACTTCCACTTTCATTATAACTTCGCTTGGATTAGATTTTAATACAACATCTAAATCCGGCACTCCTTTTTCCTCTGCGTGCTCCTTTATAATTTTATTGCTATCTGCACCAAATCCGACTATTTTGACTTGAAGCCTGTCGTCAATAGATTCAATAATATCCTTTATTTTATTCAGTCTGACTTTTTCTTTTTCCCAAGCATCTTCTCCATAAGCTTTTTTCCAAAAGAAACTTTCATTTTCTTTTAACTGAGCACAAGTGATTTCAGAACCTACTGTCAAACCCATTGCTTGAAAAGTTCGTGCTCTAATTCCGGTACAGAATTCTCCATCAATAAAAACGCTCACCCTATCAGGATTACTGGCTTGGGGTGTTATTCTTGTAATTCTTGGCATAATACTAATTGTTTAATTATCAATAACTAATTTAACCTCATTCTCGTTAAGGGTAAACAAGTTACAGAAAATTATATCAATTTCATTTTGAATCGTATTCTTTTTGCTTTTCAATTCATTAATTTCATTGATTCTACCGGAAAATAATTCAAACCATTTGTATTCCTCATCGGCTGTTAATTTCTTATTTCTATTAGCATTTACATTCTTTATAAAAGCTTTAAAATCTGATTCATCCCATTTAATTAGATTAGAAGTTAACTGTTCATTTTTGAATAATAACTTTGAAAAATATTTTATGAAATTCTTTTGGGTCATAGAGATTTCATTTATTATCAATTTTTGATTTTCAATCAGTTTTAGTAATTCATCATTTGATTTTTTATCAATTTTTGGAATAGGAATTCTTTGAGTAATTGCATTATCAAAGTGCATCGTTCTTATAGCTTTTCCAAATATAAATCGATATGCAAACCAATTGATTATTTTAGAATTTAATAAAGCTGAAATAACTTTGGAATTAAAATCTTCTTTTATTGTTAGCTGATTAATAGTATCTAATATTGAATATTTATCCTTTGCTCCATCGGGAGAACAAGAAATTATTTTGATATGTTCTACCGGATTTTGAATGTGAGAAACGATATTTTGGACTAATACCGAATTTGGATTAATAAAGTTTTTTTTGTCGTTTTGAATAACAGAATAATTAATTTTCCCTTTATAACCCCGCAATCCTTCTCGTTGAATATTTGCCCCACCCAACACAAAAGTATCACCTTCTTCAGAAACCTGACTTTGAAAGCTGCCCCCTCTTTGATTAATTGAAATGTCGTTTAGAAACTGGACTTTACGAATCATTTTTTTTCCAATCTTTAACTCTTCAGTAGCAATACCATTTAATAAAAATCCAAATTCCCTAAAAGTCGTTTTGGATATCTCACCGATTTTTGATATTTCTTGGTTATTTCTTATTGAAGAGGTATAAGATTCTGAATTTATTGATTTAGTAAATTCGACTATTACTTGTTCCAATTTAACTTCGTTCCAAACCTTTGAACAATCAACAATTTCAGTTATATCATTTACAAGAAATTCCCTGATGGGCTTGTAATTTGAAGAAAATGAAAAAGACTTAGGAATAATAAATCCTAAATGTCCACCTTCTTTTAATAAATCATAAGATAATTTCAGAAAAGAAATTACAGTTTCAGACCCACCACTAATGAAAGTTTTATTGAGATATGATTGCGTTTGCTGGTCTAATTTTGCACCATAAGGAGGGTTTCCAATTATTACATCAAAACCTTTTTTGTCATTTAATATTTCAGGAAACATTTCAGACCATTTAAAAGCCTTTTCACCGCCTAATGTCTTATTACTAATCAAACTATTTCCACAACGTATATTATTGCTTAAATCGTTTAGTTTTCTTTTTGGTTGTGCGGTTCTTAACCATAATGACAATTTTGCGATTTCAACGGATTCATCATTTAGGTCAACTCCAAAAATGTTTCTTTCTAAAACCTGATTTTCAATATCGCTAAAAACTAAAGCCCCACCCAACAAATTAGCTTTTAGTTCGTCAATGTATCGATGTTCCTTAATTAGAAATTCCAAAGCTTGATTTAAGAACGCACCCGAACCACAGGCAGGGTCACAAATCTTAATGTCAAGTAGCCATTCTCTATACTCCGACAATATATCTAACAAAGCTTGAAGGATAGTTTCTTTTCTACTCTTTCTACTTTTAAAATATTCTTCTTCCCTAAAATTTAATTCATTTTTTTTATCGTTGCATAATTTTCCGAGGGTGCTATCAACAATAAATTTTGTTATATATTTTGGTGTATAAAATACCCCGTCATTTTTTCTTTTACTTTTCTGTTTATCAAATTGTCCACCGATAATCTCTGCATTTATACTCTCTATTTCATTTAAAGAATTTTCAAAAATATGACCTAAAATATTTACATCAACTTGACTTCTAAAATTGTATTCTGATAATTTTAAAGTATACTTATCAAGTAAATCATCATCTATTTCTAAGTATTCCAAAATAAAGTCAGGCTTGAATAATCCACCATTGTAAGCAAAAACTTCATCTTTTCCATCAGTTTGTTTTCTTCCTTTGTCTAAATAGTCAAAAAAAAGTTTAAACCTATCATAAAGGCTAACTTTAGCATCTAATTCCTTTAACTTATTCCAATCGTTTACAATCTTCTTCGTTGTATTAGGTAATAAAAGCCCTCTATCTTCGGCAAAAAAAATGAATAAAAAACGGTCTATTAGTTTTTGAGATTTTTTAAATAATGAAAGCTTTAAATTCTTTTCAAAACTTGAAAACTCTAATTCAAATTCTTTGTCAAATACTTCTCGATTTTCTTCTCTGAAATGTTTGAATCGTTTAGTATTTCGTTTTACCAAATCTCTAAACAATTCTCTCTTAAATAGTGAATAATCATCGTAGAATCTCTTTGTTATTTTTTTCTCTTCTGTAATTGAATCTTGCATCAAACGCAATGGAATATTATTAAATACATTGCTCTTAGCTAAACACAAATACATAATCGAGAATCTTTCTTCCGTTAGCGAAAAAAGATTAAATTCTTCATATTCAGTAGCATCATTAATATAAAATCTTAACTTCTCAAAATTCGATGTGATTATATATGTACATCCTTTTTGATTTGACTTATAATCAAAAGCCTGTTTCCTTATACTCTCTAAGTCTTTTGTTTTGGTTCCTTTTAGCTCAATTACTCCAATTGCAGCACCATTTTTAATAATTGCTCCATCTGCTTTACCGGCATTTTTTTGATTTTTAAACTCAGTAGTAAGATTGAAACTTGGATTAGGATTAATTACATATCCTAACACATTTACAAATAATTCAGTCAAAAAAATTGCTTGGAATTGCTCTTCTTTTGACCTTTTAATGTTTTCCTGAATTTTAGCGTTAAGAAAGTATTTAGCATATTTCTTATATGCTTTAGCAATTACTTCATTATCTTGAAGTTTGAGATAACTAATAAGTACAGATTCCTGATATAAAGACATTAATTCTATATGTTGAAATTATATTATAAAGTGTCAATTCCTAATGCTCTGAAAAATGTATGATGCCTTTTTTCTGAAAAATCTAACATTTGCTCATAAGTCATTACTTCTATATGCATATTTAGGTCGGGATTTATTTTATATAAATGACCGTGAGCAGTTTTCTTAAATCCGTTCCATTTACAATTATGCTCAATATTATCTTTATTTAGTTCACAAATTACATATCCAAATTTTGGTGTATCATCCTCAATATTTAAAAGAGTTCCTTTTTTACTTCTCGCCTTACTACTCATTAAATCTTGGAAATACTTTAAAATTAATTCATCCAAATTCAATTTGTTACTAATTTCTTTTCCTGGCTTTTTAAACTCAAAAACAACTAAGGAATTGATTTTATCAATATTATCAGAGTAAGCCCAAGGCACATCATAAATTAAAACATCAGGCTCCTTATTTCCTTCACTTTCGAGATTTTTATTACTTTTAGTTTTTATATCTGATGATGTGTGAGTATGGAAAGTAAATCTTTCATCTAACAACCATAAATTATGGTATTCAATGGGCATATTATCTGTTTCAGCACCCATCGTAAAAATGATATTATGCAAATCTTCTTCAAGCATAAAATTACCATCTTCTCTCCATTGAATATATTTTTGAAATAATTTAATGACTGATTTTCTTTTAATCATTAAATCGGCAAGTTTGTCTTTAGAAAATGCTGCTTCTTCTTTTAAAATATTATTTACGATGTTTCCAAATTCTTCTTTATCGTATTCTTTCTTTTTGAAAACTCTTTCAAAAATCTTCTCTCTTTTTTGCTCTAACTTAAATTCTTTCTCGTGCAATCTTGCTTCTAATGTTTCATCAGATGCGTTAATTGGAATATCTGAAAACGCATCTTTAACATTTAATAAATGCCTGTATCTTAATCGTGGTTTACTTGGATTGAGTATATATTTTTCTATTCTTTGACTTTTTTCTTTTTCAGCTTCTTGAATATGCTCAGAGTAGTTTGCTCTTACGCTTTCGGAAATATCTTTGAATAATTCATCTAAAGAAACCTCATCATAATCATTTTTCTTAGCAGAGTTTTCAGGAAGCATAAACTTATTCCTTTGCGGATGGTTTTTTCTGTCTAAAAAATCGCTTTCAACATATATTGATAAATGATATTTTCTCTCATCTTTATGAAGTTCTTTAAATGAAGGCAAGTAATTTGTTAGAGATTGCTTTTTACCAACTTCTCTTTTATTAGCGCATAAATGTATAGAATGGGAATGTACGCCGTCATAATTTCTTATGTAACTCAGATTAAAGGTTTCCGGCACATTTTCAATTTTTATGTCTTTTTCGATTTTTTCAATCTCTATAACAGACTTATATATATCGTTTAAGACTATGGCATTGCTAATATCATCTTCTTCGTGCAATATTCTTATAGTTGGTGAGTTTTTAGAATCGATAAAAAATAATAAACAATGTTGAATAATACTATCTGCTATATCCTTAATTTTGATTTCAGATTTTTTGGCAAATTCATAATATTCAGGCAAAAAATTATTTAGTTTTATGATTGTACTGTTTTTAAAGTTAGAGTTATAATCCTTTACTTGTTCAGGATATTTTTGTAACCCTGTGACATTATCAAATCTATATTTTCGCTGATAACAATTATTATCACTTTGAAAAGAGCTATCAATATCCATACTTCCAAAACAAGCTAAAACGGTATACCTTCCCATTCCTTTTCCACCTTTTTCATAATTGAAATTTGTAAAAGGGGTGCTAAATGCTGTTTCTCGTTTATTAGTGAAACCAACGCCGTTATCAATTATCGTGAAACCGGAAATTGGATGATACTCCTCTTCATTTTCTTCTAAATTAAGTTTGGCTTGAAAATTTCTATGGACTTTAACTATAATTGAGCCATTATCAGATGGGTTAATTCTATCCTCAATACTCTGTATTGCGTTGACAATTACTTCGTGTAAGGGCAATAAAAATTCATCCGGTTTAATATCAATACTATTTATAAGTCCTTTATAATTAACTTTCTGCTCTAATATTTCCAAACCTTCCATAATTTTTAGAATTTTTTCAAATGTAATCAAAATACATTTCAAATTCTCATTCATAAAAAGTGTTTTCCCTGATAATTTATTACATTATCGCTTAGAATGGAAATAGCTTTATTGAGAGTTAATATCAATACAGTTTGATAATATAGCAGTAAGTTGAGGTTTTGGTTTGTAACCGGTTAATACCTCAGTTGTTGTTGTATTTTGCCAATCGAAGCAATTCCCATTCCTGATAATTAGTAACCGGTTGAGGTTCTTTAACTATTACCTCAGCTTTCTTTTCAGCGTTGAATCCAAAACGCTCAAAAATGCGGATGCCTTTCATAGCAGTTAGAATATTATCAAAAGCTGAAACATAGATTTGATAGGAAGCATTTTCACCTTTTTTCTTTATATCCAGCTCAGTAAATATTTTACTTCCATATTTTATAATCTCTATCAACCCTGTTTCAGCGTTGAAAATTTCTCTCATATCCTGTGCCTGTCTTTTTGCAAATTTTGGTGTCCATAGTTTTAGCCAATCCTGAATCAATATTTCCGCCATTTTCTTATTGGCAACGATAAGGTGTAAATGAGGATTATAAGTCTTTTTTGCCGGATTGAAATTACACTCCAATGATTTAACGCCAATCAGCTTAATTCCATTTCCTCTCAGATAGTTCTTTTTATGCCTGTCTTTTATCCGTTGGAATCCCTGCATAACTTTTTTGACCATTACCCTTAACCTTGCAGCTGAACAGGCTTTGACAGTTAACGTTACAAAACAAGGCTCATCCCATTGCTCAATGATCGGATAATATTTGTTTATGATTTCGGCTTTCCTGATGCTGCAACAAAGGGTGCAAAATCTATTTTTGCAATAGTTGCCATACAAACGACCATCAACACTTGTAACTCGGTTTTGGCAATAATAACTGTTCCAATAACTTTTCTGCTTTTCATTATCGCCTTTTTCTTTTGCTACATCCATAAGGCTTAGCATCATACTTTGTGTGATAAATTTGCGTTTTGCCCTTCCTTTCAAAGTCTCATCATTGCTGAGGTCAGAGCCATTTCCTGAAATAAAAATAGGCTTTTGTCCCGTTTTATTTGTCCCGTTTTGTCCTAATGTATTTAAATTCTACTATTCGAGTTTCGATATAGACATTACGGGTTTCATAAACATAAGTGATGTTATAAATTTATTTTTAAGCGATTCTATTTCTATTTGCATTTCATTATTAGCACCAATTTTTGCAATAATAAATAATTTAGTTCCAGATGATGAAAAAGAAATTAATGAGAAAAAAATAAGAGAAGAGGAAAGAACAAAAGTTTTAAAAAAAGCTGGCAACGATTTTGGAAAAATGTTAGATAAACTGCCAAATTATAGTGGAGAAACAAAAGAAAATCAAGAAATCCCAATTACTAAACAAAAATACACATATTACAGTTTGATTGTTACAATTGTTTTATTTTCTGTATTAATCTATATGCTCAACCTAAAACAGAATTTAACAATAATAGCACTTTATTTGCCTTTTGCTACTCTTATTCCAATTTGTGTAATTAAAAGTTTTGATAATACTAAATATGAAATAAGAAAATACTACTTTGAAATATTGTTTACGTTTGGATTAATTGGAATATTCACAATCAATATATACAGTGAGTATTTTAAAGTAATGAATAATTTAAAATATAAGGAAATTTGTTTTGAAACCGAAGAAGAAACTTTACAATTTAATTCTAATCAAATTTTTATCGGCAATACCGAAAAATATTATTTTTTCAGAGACTTAAAGAATGAAGAAAATGTAATAATTAATAGTGATCAGATAAAAAAATTGTATTTGTAAAAAAATAAGCACATCGCACAACAGCGGTTTTAAGAAATTGGGTTTGAGTGTTTAATGAAACGGTCTTTTTGTATATTTGACTTCAGTCTTGGTGGAAAGGTATGGGGATAAAAATCCTCAACTTCTTAAATCCGAAGGACGTTAATAGTAAGCTTTGAAAAACTAAACCTAATCAAAATGAATCATTTCGAATTTTATAAATACATTTATGATAGAGAATTGAATAGACGTTCAAAATTAGATGATTCTATAAATCCGATTGTTGGTATAATTTCTTTATTAATAGGTTTTGTTTCGTTTATATTTTCAAATAAAAAATATTTTAAACATATTGAATGTAATATAACTTTATGGATATTTTTTATTATATCTATACTTTTAATTGGAATTAGCATTTTCTTTCTTATAAAATCATATAATAATTATTTAAGAGGATTTAACTATCCAAATTTTGCTTATCTAAAACAAATTAGAGAATTCCAAATTATAACTATTCCAAATTATAACGAAAAAGTAGAAGAAAACATGAAGATAAATTTTGATGACGATTTAATTGAAAGATTGATAATTATTACTGATGAAAATACCAAAATAAACGACACACGTTCATATAATTTGTATCTATCAAAAACCTTTATTATTTTAACTTTAATATCATTATTCATAATTTCTATAATATTAATCACTAAAAATACTCAATTATGTTAGACGAAGAAAAACCAGAAAACCAACCTTTAGAAAGACCAAGTTTTCCAGAAGACAGAAGAGAAAAATCTGAAGACCAAACTCCTTTGCCGAAAGATTAAGCAGTTTGACAAAATGGCGGGTTTTAGGCTTAATTTAAAGTTAACTTTGTACTTTTAAAGTCTGTGTTTAACCGAAAACTTTAGGCTTCCTTAATCCACCACTACGTCAAGCCCTGAAACGTTATAAATAATTAGCCTATACTAATCTATTTCCAATCACCCAACCCCTATCAAAATACAACAAAAGCGGCATCAGGTGTTCGACTGTGATACCTCACGGCCCGCAGCTTTATAAAAGCCTTGATAACCTTATCAGGGCTTTTTTTGTCGTTCATGATAGACAGGATTATAAATCGCACTATCTGGAACTTCATTTGAATTTTGCTTTGTTGCATTCAATAAAACTCCCCTTCGCTGCCGTACGATTGTATCGTGTGGCATTTTTATCACTTTCTCAAAAAATTATCTTTAGACTATTATAATGAAAAAATTATATAATATTGTTGCTCTTAAAATGTTTGATTTATAATACTTCGTGCGGCAGGGAGAAATTATAGAAGATCTGAACATAAAAACAGAACATAAAGGTGGAAGAATCAGTCCGTTTTATACAAAATACAGAAATTCATATCGAGTTTTTCCTAAAAAAGAGAGATATTATTGTTAATGATTTAAAAACCATTTCGAATAATTGGGAACTTTATTTTTTTCGGTTTAATGAATTAAACGAAAGCGAATTAGACTAATATTTGGCTAAAGACAGTTTTTATATAGAAGGTGCTATGTATATAGCATATTATGGAAAAGAACTCATCGGATTTAAACATTGGGATTTAATAGATCAATTATGTTCCTATTTTATTAATTCTATTTATGAGATAACAATAAAGAATAAAGATTTTGAGAAATTTTGTTTCCCAGACCAACCTGTTGAAGTTACTTTAACAAAAGAAAAAGAACTTATAAGTATCAAAATAGGTAATGAAAATCCCGTTTTTCTATACAAGGATATATTTATTAAAGAATTTTTAAATGCCTGTAAAAATCTTTATGAAAGAATAAATGGAAATTCTTATAAATTGGAAATTGAAAAGATAGAAGAAATTCGAAAATATTTAAAATAAAAAAAATGATTCTATTAATATTTTAGCAAAGTATAGTCAAAGTGAATTTCAAAAAATTTATGTGATTATTGAAACGAATTGAAATATATGACATCGGATGTATGCTACTATAAATTCGTTACAAGTACGTTTAACAAATCATAGTCACATCGAAATTTAATAATATGACAGCAAAAGATTATTGCATTGAAATACAAAAACTCTTAACGGAAGTCGGGGAATTAAATTGGGCAAAATGTTTTGAAAATTTCATATCAGAATTGGAACTATCAAAAGATAATTCAGCCTATAGAAAAATAATCTCAATATATGGAGGAATGGGGTCTTTTGATGATTTAATACTATATAAAGACGGTGTCCTCTGCCAAAAAGAAAACGACACTTTACATACATTAAAAAAGGAATTATACAAGAAAATGACCAGTTGGAAAGAAAGTGTTTATAATCCATCCGATTCAGATATCAAAAAACCTGGTAAATTTATTGAAACAGAAAGGTATTTCGAACCCGGAAACTATGATCACTTTTCACATAATGACTATTTGAAAGATAAATAACGTTCATCGTAGCACATGGGCTTTACTCGCTTCTATTCTACTCTTGAAAGTGTTTTTAATATGAAATCCATTTGTCTATCAAACCCCGTTTTTAAATCATCAGCCAGAAGCTGTACTTCGACGTCTGGCTTTATTCCTTTTGGATCATTTTTAAAATTCGGAGTTTTCATTTTGTACTGAAATACAGGTATCCATACCAATGTTTTAGAATAAGGCAGAACAAATGCCCGACCACCCGAATTACTATAATTACTTCCCTGAGAATATTCTCCATAAAATTTTCCAATTTTATATTCCCGCATTAATGCTAATAAATGCCCGGTGGTTGAAAAGCAACCTCCATTAATCAAAACACTAATATGCCCTTTGTAAAAATTTGGTTTATTTTGTTGTTTTTTAAACCACCAGTAATCAGCTGCACTATTGGTTGTTGAGTTGCAATTCAGTCCGTTTCTTTTCTTAGTTTCAGCTAAATTTATTTCTTCAATGCTTTCGGGATATTGCGCATAATGCTTCCAGCTTTTCACACTATTATACTTTGCGCCAACATAATCAAAATAGTAATAGGGTTTATCGATTAAATAAGAAAACAAATAATTGGCAATTTCCGCAGCTCCACCACTGTTATCGCGTAAATCAATAATTAGATTTTTAGTTTTCAGGCTGTCAAGCTTTGCGAAAAAAATATCTAATTGATTTTGCGCAATCTTTCTATCGGCCTCATTATAACCATTTCCAAAGGAATGAAACTTGAGAACAGCAATTTTATCTTTTCTAATTTCAGTTGTTAAAGGTTGAATGTTTTCGGTGGTGCTTTTTGTGAAGTTGTCAAAAGTAATTCCTTTTAATACTACTTTCTGCTTTTGGTTATTTTTGTCTATGCATTCAACTTCAAATTTTTCACTTTGGTTGTAAATAAAATAATAAAAAGGAAAATTCTTAAATTTCGTATTTAATCCTGTTTCATTTCGACCTTCAAGATGAATAATTTTTTTGACATCTTTTACTATCGCATCAATATTTTCTCCGTTTATTTTAAGAATCTGTAAACCTGAATAAGTCTTGTTTTCCTTTATTGAATTATCAAAATAATAATTATTTTTAATCTGATAAATACTGAATGGAAAAACGGGTTTTTCTTTTAACAATGCCGTAATTTGTCCTCTATCAACGGTTGTATGCCCATCTTTGATTTTTGCCATTAGGGTGGCTGTGAGTTTGTAATAATCTACAATGGAAAGATCTCCTTTGATCGAATTCTTCAAGTCAAAATAGGTTTTGTCAAATTCTTTTTTCGAACAAAACATAAACTGTCCCGGATGAATCGTATTTGTCAAGTTATATAGCTGCGTAAATTCTGAAGAAATACTATCTTTTTTTAACGTTTTATCTAACAATGATTTATGTTGTCCATAACTGAAATTCATCACAAAGCATAAAAACGGGAATATTATTTTCAAATTCATTATCTAATTATTATTCAGGCTTATTATTATTGAATGACACTTAAAACCAAATATATACATTGCGTTACTATGATACAAATATAAATACACTGGTTGTCTTTTGTTTTACTTTAAATCGTTGTTAACCGCACAGAAGATATAATAAAGAGTCTGCAATGTCCGGACGAAATACACGAAATCCTGTTTCAATATTAATCAATAAATCGACTGAACCGGATTACAAAATAAAACCGGAGAATGGCTTTGCTTTATAGAAAAGGAATTCTGGACAGATGATAATATGCTCTACTTCAAATTGGTTACAGAGGAGAAAGAAGACGGAAATATATATGTATTTTATAAGGTCAGAATAATTGAGCGATAAACATAGGATCTGATTGCCAATCAATCTGTTTGAGATAAAATATGGCAATCACTTTACCGAAACTTACATTTAAAGAATACATACTATTTCCTGTTCAGAGGGAGATCAAATCCCATTAACCGGCTCCTTTTCGAGAACTATTTTTTTATGTTTTGCCCCCCATTCGCTCAATTGATTCCATATAGGTACCAATTCCTGAGCAATGTCTGTCAGCTCATAATCTACTCTTGGAGGAACTTCTGCGTAAACAGTTCGCTTTACCAACCCTTCCTTTTCCAACTCCCGTAGTTGAAGCGTAAGCATACGTTCTGTAATACCATTGATCTGATTCCGCAATTCACTGAATCGTAACTTCCCCTTTTCAAGTTGACACAGGATCAGTAGTTTCCACCTACCGCCTATTTTGCATACTGCATAAGTCAGATTACAGCTTTCTACTATATAAGTCTCATTCAACATATTAGTTGAATTCTCTTTTCTTTTTCCCATTACTTACAAATTTGTTAGTACCATACAATTGAATGTGTAGCATACGAAAGTAGTAATTACCCGATACATTTGCCGTATATCTTAACATAAATTAATATGACATTATCAGAACAAGTAAATAAAGTATTGGCCTATATTCAGGACATTGAAGTGCCGGCAAATCTTACTCCCTGGGAAACAGGAAGAGCTTTTTATGAAAATTTTGTCCCCCTGGCAGGAGAAAAGGAAACTGTTTTTCAAATTGAAGAACAAACCCTGTTAAAAGACAACCATCCAATCCGGTTACGGATTTATCGCCCGAATGATACTGAAAAACTCCCCGTTATCATTTATTTCCACGGAGGTTGGTTTAACGCCGGAAGTTTGGAAACGCACGATACGCCACTACGCCAGCTAACCAATCGTTTACAGGCAATCATCATTGCAGTTGATTACCGGCTGGCACCGGAATATCCGTTTCCATTCGGATTAAATGATTGCGAATTTGCGATGCAGTGGATTATCGATAATGCAGTATCACTTCGTATCAATACCAACAAGATTTCGATTGCCGGTGATAGTGCGGGCGGCGCTTTAGCAGCAACTGTCACAAGAAAATTCCGTCAGCATACTATGGCACTGCTCCTTATTTATCCGGTTACCGATAATTCGCTGAAAACAGCTTCCTGGATTGAATTTCAAAATGGTCCGCTATTAGATTTAAAAGGCGGTATTCAGGCCTGGAATTGGTACTTACCCAACATAGAAGATCAAAATAATCCCGATGCCATTCCCCTATTGGCAAATGACTTTGAGGCATTACCTCCCACATTTATAGCCGTTGCAGAGTACGATCCGTTGCGGGATGAAGCTGTTCAATATGCCGAAAAGTTAAAAACAAATGGAGTAAATGTAACCCTAAACTTGTATAAAGGGACTACGCACGGGTTCTTCCAAATGGGAGGATATATTGATGATACAGAAGTATTAATACAGAATATGTCCGATTTTTTTAAAACCTATAGTAATACAAAATGAAAAAATACGCTTATATAGGTTGTTTAGGGTTTATAGCCGTTATCACAACCGAGTTCGGTGTTATCGGTATTTTACCACAAATTGCAGCACATTACAACATCTCTATTGATAAAGCCGGTATATTGCTCAGTGCCTTTGCATTGGTCATCGCATTGACCGGTCCGTTTATGACCTTATTGGTTTCCGGAATTGATCGCAAAAAGATAATGCTGACGGCTATCTTTATTTTTCTGCTAACAGGTGTTATCTCCTCCTTTTCACCACCTTTCTGGTTACTGATGCTGGTACGGATATTACCCGCGTTTTTACAACCTGTTTATATTTCCACCGCTTTAGCGGTAGCGATAACAAACGGTAATAAGAAGTACGAAAACGAACTAATGAGCATTGTTTTTAGTGGTGTAGCAATTGCGATGGTGTCAACCGTTCCGTTTGCCACCTGGTTAGCCAGTCAGTTTTCATGGGAATATTCATTTATTATCCAATCGATAGTAAGCATTATAGCTCTTTTAGCCATTTATTTCTTCCTACCTGATATGCCGGTAACAGCGAAAAAATCGTATGGAAGTCAGTTAAAAATATTGACTCAGCCAACATTTATTGTCAGTACGGCTATGAATTTTTTTATGATTGCCGGGTGGTTTTCTACCTACAGTTATTTTGCCGAATACCTGAACAAAGCTAAAGGCATGGATAGTACGGCGGTTAGTTATATGCTGTTTTTGTTTGGTATAATTGGCGTTATCACCAATCGTGTTTCGGGAAAAATGCTCAATAAAGATATAGCCAATACCACAGCCTTGTTTTTATCGGGTACAATCCTTATGCCGTTATTGTTGTATTTTTCAGGTACCAACACCATTACCCTAATTTTTGTTATTGCGCTTTGGGGTTTTCTGTATTCACCAAGCTTTCTGAATGCCTCAACCTATATGATCTCATCGGCACCAACCTCTTTGGAATTTGCCAATAGTCTTGCCACTTCATTTGGGAATCTGGGTATTACCGTAGGCACAACCGTTGGAGGATGGATTATTGCTACAAAAGGAGTACAATACACTCCCTGGCTTACATTACTATTTGGAATATTAGCATTTGCGATGATCATACTGCGAAAATATTTGGAAAAAAGGAATATACCGGTACAAAACATAGCATCATATTAAGTAAGATTGGGTGATTTAATATATTATTATAAAACTCCCCGGATATCGACATACTTAGTCATATTGATTACTTGCTCTCAATTGTAATTAGTGCTAAGTAATAGTCATTTTTAACTTGAAATAGTACAAAAGGGATCAAGAATCGTTATTCTTTTAGTCTGAAAAATTTGAAAAACATTATACATAAAAGCTTAGAGAAGGAATGTTAGAGTCCCTCTTTATTCGCAATTTTATAAAAAGCCCTGATAATATAGTATCAGGGCTTTTTTATCATATTTATACTATTCTTCTTTTATTAGAATTTCTAATTCAATCCCTAAAAACTCCTTTCCTTAGCCTATAAATTAAGTAAAAACACGTATTGCTTTTTTGGGTATAAATTGCTTTCTTTCGGATTTGCAGAATGGGGTTTTATCGTTTTTTCCACATAATGAACTATGTGGAAAGTTTCTTAAAAAACGATGTTGGCGATAATTTTGCTCAAAAAGGAGAATCAATAATCTTAGAAAATAAAATTTATGTCAAAAATGTTTTTTAACAGGCTACATCTAAACTTGCCTGACAATAGGTTAAAAAGACCTTTTATAATAGACGGAATTAGAAGTGTAGCAGCTGCTGGTTACAATGCTTATTCCTATAAAATTATTGGTATTGAAACTCTCGATAATTACATTTTAGGTTATTTAGTAAAATATGACCCATATGGCCGTGGAGAAATTTTAGACGAAGTAACAGGTACAGCTAGACCGGGCGGAACTGTAAATAACATAGTAGCTAAGTCAATGTTTTTAATAAACACTGACGAAATGATAATAGCATATGAAGAAATTCAAAATTTAATTTCTAAAACGATGTTTGTTAGAATGTTTACAGAACTTTTCCATATTAATCATGAAGGACAAGATTTTGAGTTTTCAATATCTAGCATAAGAGAGCAATATTCCTTCATAGAACAAGTTCGAACTATGCGTGAAATTAATAGAGTTTCTATATCATTAGTTCCTTCAAATCCTAATAATGCAGATCTTTGGAGAGAAACCGATGAAAGGTTACAAAATAATAATATAACAAAATACAAAGAAATTCAAGAATCAAATAACGCAGAAGGATTGGTAATTGACGACGAAACTATTGCAAAAATGGCTATGTCTGAGGATGGCTATGGAATTGCTGAAGCACGTGGAAGAGATGAAAATGGTCACCAAATGACTATAACTACCAAAACAAGAAATCAAGAAATAACTCAAAATTTACCAGATAACATTGAAAGAACTGGAATACCAAACATAATTAATTACCTTAGTAGAACATTTGAAAGAATAAAACAAAGAACAAATCATCAAGAATGAGGAGAATAAAGGCAGTAATAAAAAGTTGGGATTTTGTGATAGCTCTTTTGAGTACTATCACAACATATTTACTATTACCTGATTATGTAAATATGAAATTTGCACTATCTTTTTATAATGTTGCAATGACGGTTCTTTCAATAATTTTTTCTTTATTCTTTACTGCTATGGCTATCTTAATGTCATCATCAGATAATGATTTTATTGAATTTTTAGAGGAAAGAAATACATTTACTGAATTACTTTGGTCTTTTAAATTTACCTTATTCATTTTATTCACAAGCCTTGTCCTATCTATTATACTATATAATGGGACTTCATTTTGGTTAGAAACAAATTATAGAGATGTTTGGCTACAAAAATCAATATTGTTTTTAACATTAGAATTCTGTTTTCTCTATGGTATATTGGCAACATGATTTTGCATAATTGATACTGTAAAATTTTCAAAATATCGAGCACTTTTTCTAAAAAAAAATAAAGAGAAAAATTAAAACTGTCGCCAACAGCGGTTTTAGAAATTGGGGTTTTAAGGCAATTTTATATATTTGACTTTAGCCCTAATGGAATGGCTTGGGAACAAAAATTCCCAACTTATTAAAGCTACGTGACGTTAACACCAACACAATCACGATTAATCTAAGCAAATACCTATGAAAAATTCGGACTTTAAAAAAGCTCTCAATCTAAAACCTGAAGATAGTATTTTACGCAATCATAATTAATATCTTGTAAAGATAATGTTATCGTTTTCATCTCTTGTTCTTTCTATGGCATGAAGATCATGTTTATCAAAACAAGGAATGATCTTCTCTTTAATGAATACAGGAATTTTCATACGTTTTTCCAGATCTTCTGTTCGGGTATGACTTATAATTAAATATTCTTTTTCCTCTTCTAGAGTATTTAGTTCTTGTATTTCTTTTGCTTCTCGTTTATAAATTTCATATTCCTCGTCACTAATAAAAAAAACAGAACTTTTATATTTAAATATAATTTCTTTTTCAGACTGAATTAAAGAATTCTTAATACTGGGTTCTAAAATTTTTACTTGTCCTGCCCATTCATTGCAAGGAATGACAATGTAAGATTCGTCATACAACATTGCTTTATATATATCCTCTGCTTGTTCATGAAGATCATAATTTGCAATAGGAGGCCAAAAATTTTGCACATTTTCAATTTTTGGTAAAAAGATTATTGCTACTCCTCCCCATCCTAAGCTTATTCCAAAAATATCTTTTATCTTCTCATAGCCAAAGTCCTTTGCATAATAGAATAGAATACCTGAATCTTCACATGTAGCATCAAAGCAATCCATAGAGTAATTAAATTCTCGTTTGATATTCATAAAGTGTGTTTTTGGGGTGTCTATATACCAACTGCCTTTGTATGTTTCTTCAATCTGCTTCTTGCCTTTCTTCACCACATAGTCAGTAGAGAATGAACCTGCATATTTTATTGTTTTTGCTTTGTCTGCTCTCCTGCCAGGTGTTTCCATTCATATTTCTTGAAGTCAAAGTGATAATTTTATTGTTACCGCACAAATCCTTTCGTGTGGTTTAGTATTATAAATCAAAATGCTTTTAAACTGACATTAAATTGTATAATAGTCTGTTAAATGCTTTTTTCTGCTTCTTCTATATTATATACAATTCTATCATCCTGACTGATTAAGTCATTAAAAATATCTAGGTACTTATTAAAGCTTCCTTTGTCATAATGAACAATAACAGGAAACAGTTGACTTGCCTGATAATATCTTTTATTTTTTAAAGCACTTTGTATCGCTTGCTCGATTTCTTTTAAAAGCAGCAGGCAATTTTTCTTTAAAAGAAAATCTTTTAGATTGGATTCAAAAAATTTATCACCATAAATATCCAAAAAATGTTTAATATATGGATAAAGTTCCTGTTCGGTTTTTCCTTTTAGCGTAGCAATACATAAGGCATTTGTGATTACATCATATACGTTATCTTCATTATATAGTCTGTGAGGTTCAAAATTTTCTTTTTCGTCCCATTTTTCAGCTATGAACCTGTCAAGTAAATCAAATCCTTCCGGTATAGACCATGCGAGTAAAATAAGCATGGCCTGATAAGCAATATATTGATTGTCATTGTGAAGAAGCAATTTTAATTTTTCAACTCTGTCAAAATCTGTTTTTTCAAGGAGTTGTACTTCGCTTAAATCGTATCCTTCGTATCCTTCCTCATTATAGTGATAAAGAAGTTCATGTATTTCGTTATTCATTTAATTACGTTTTATTAATGATTTCAATAATATAAGAAATATTCCGTTTCCTATATTTCATACTCCTTTTATTGTAATATATATTTTAGAGCTGTTATGTAATCATTGATTCGGGAATGGGGTATTGTAATTTCATCATTAGTTTTACCCCCATCGTAATCAGTAACCAAAACATCTCTGTTTTTTACATTGAACACGATATTTCCAAACTCCAATTTAGCGTTATCTCCCACACATGCTTTTTCAAAAAAATTATATGCTTTTTTTGCTTGTTCGATATTTATATTTATTTCAAATATTGAGTAAAAATCTCTAATATGATAAACGTTTTCTTGTTTTTTATAGTCAATTATAAAATATTTATCATACAGAATTACATTTTCATAACAGCCTCCTTGTATCATTCTTTCTCCTAAATTAAATGAACTTTGAACAAACTCATCATGTTTACTCCAAGTATCAAAACATTTACGATGAACATAATTTTTCACATAATAATTAAGAGGTGAACTCTGATCTGCAATTATGTGAGGCAATAATACAGATTCTTTGAAATTATCTATCAATGCTGCACAGAGTAAACATTTCGTTGTTTTTTCAATATAAAAAGACATGATGATTCTATAAAATGTTTTAAGGATAAAGAAGTTTATTACTAAAGCATTTACAAAAATAGAACTTATTAACGATTTCTATTATATACCAGACGATTACATAAATAAAATTGATAGCAAAAATTGGTAATCAATTAGTATTTTGCCAATACTTTTTCTGTTAACAGCAAACAAAGATCAACCATGATTAAAATAAACATAAATGCTCTTGCAGGCGAACTTGACATCGAAATCAAAAAAAATGACAATCACTATAACCTGATCGTCATCATGTCGAAATCGGAATACTTCCAGGAAAACGGTAGATCCTGGCATAAAAAAATTGAAGACAATCAAACGATAATCAAAATTGCTGACCTTATAAAAGCATGTTATACTACTCCATCCGTCCCCGAAGGCATAACAATTAATGATGGTATCATTAGAAAAATCAGTCTGCAAGATACTGTTCCCATCCATCTCGTTCTTCAGGATAGCTATTATGCAGATACAAATGAATCGGAGCTAATGAAAAGTATCTTTGAATATGTTTGTGAACTGATACAGGATCCGGTTCTGGAAAAATATATAAACGTTTTTGATTACTCTAAATAAATTAACAGCGATATAAATCATTACTGTTTAATTCTTCGGGTTTTCGGGTATCCTGTTTCACAACAAATATTTTGTAAATTGACGCATCGTTTTTAAACCTCAAACGTTAGAAACAAAAACAGTTTTATTAATATCGGAAATATGGATTCAAATGAAAGTTTCAGATTATCGGCAGAAGCAAATACCTATAATCCGGCATTACGGATTATAAAATCCAAAGGTTACAAAATATTTTTATATCCCGACCAAAGTGATGACCTTTACGGTATGTACTGGGCGATAAAAGAAAACCGGGATTTTATTGCTGAAGATCCGCTACAATTATTAGGAATCATTACGATTTGGGAAACGAATGGTGATCATTGGAGCGGACCAAATCATGAAAATGTACGGGATAAAATAGCAAGTAACGCTTTTCCGGATAGTGTTGCGGATATTGAAAAACTAAGCGAAGAAGACTTTGAAGTACTGGTTAACGACTATACTGTTTTTTTAAATAGAATATTCCCGAAACAAGTATTACCTGCCAATCCAACAAGGCAAGCGTTTTTTGACGTAATCAGCAACTTTTATAAATGGGATTCAGAGCAATTTTACGAGTGGAAAAAATAACTACTTCACGAAACATCGAAACATAAGCCACAATTTTATGGAAACAGCATTTGAAATTAACGACCAGAAACTTTTACATTTTTTGACCTCAACAAAAGTTGATGATTCCTGTGGTGGTCATACCGATTTTTTGGAGTGGCATAACGAAACGGAAGAATTGAAAACGAGCTTAACGAAGATTGGACAAATTGCAATTCAGCCAAGCGAAAAACAATGGGATTCCCAATATTGGGGACAGGATGCTAAAATTCAATTAGACCGTTACCCGTATTACGGTTGCGAAATTTTTCAATGTCAAAAATGCAATACTGTTTTCTTTTACTATTTGGAATTAGGCGGACATGGAGCCCAAAAAAGATATCGGGTTATCAGAAAAGATTTAATCGACATGGAAACCATTAAACCTGCTCATCCAATTGTAATTGACTATAAAGGCATGGATTATATGATCTATAAAAACCCCGACTTAACCTATGCTGTTTCAATCAGTAAAAATATAGGAATCGGTTTAGATGTTTACTACCAGCTATCAAAAGAAGAGCAGGAAGGTTATCTGCGGGATGGCATAAATAGTCTCAACAACAGAATAAAAGATATGGATTTGAATTATAGTAATTACAAGGTAACAGCGTGGCGATAAAACGGTGGCTAACACAGGATTACGAAATGGGTAGTTTACGTTCTTTCATCCCGAAAAAGCGCTATCTTTAACAGAAATTAACCGATTCGCTGGTTTCACCACTTCGCCAGGCCACAAACCATTACAACTAATTTTTCTACAGTTTACGTTAAAAAAAACGTATGATTACCAAATTTTGGTAACTTTACCAAAAAGGAATAATCATGGGACGAAACACATCTATATCATTAGGTCCTCATTTCGAAAGTTTTATTGAATCAACTGTTTCGAAAGGGCGCTTTAGCAACGCAAGTGAAGTTGTTAGAGCCGGACTTAGGCTATTAGAAGAAGAAGAAAACAGAATTACTGTTTTAAGAAATGCCATTCAAGAAGGAATTGAAAGTGGACGCGCCGAAAACTTTGATCCTAAAAAGCATCTGGAAACTTTAAAGTCAAAAAAGAAGAATGGCTAAATTTTACTTGACCAATAAAGCTGTAGAAGACTTGGGTGACATTTGGAATTACACCGTAGAAGCATGGTCAGAAAATCAAGCAGAAATTTATTATTCCTTAATTATAGATTCCTTTCAGGAATTAGCGAGTAAGCCAAATCAAGGAAAATCATATGATGTAGTAGAAAGAAATGTTTTAGGTTATAAAACCGGACAACATGTAATTTTTTACAGAATTGTGACAGAAAGAGAAATCGAAGTTATTAGAATTTCACACGGTATGATGGACATGAAAAACCACCTATAACAATGGTTTGACGAGACTGCGGATTGCTTAATCAACTAAAAAATAGAAAAACAAAAAAATCATTTTAAATTGAATCATTCAGGTACTATCAGCGCAAGGATTTTCTTTCTGAAATCACGAATAACGAACAATGCCATTGTTTTTAGACGCGGGCCTACCGATTGGATTCAGATGAGTGTCTGGAATTTGGATAACGACACGCTGGAACCCGGGCAATGGATCAATAAAAAAGTACCGATGCGAAATTGTGATGTCTCGCCTTCCGGAAAATACCTGATTTACTTTGTCGATAATTTTGAATACGGAAACAGCAGAACAATCATTAGTAAACCGCCATTCTGGACCGCGCTTACCGTTTGGGAACACGGCGATGCACTTTTTGACACCGGAGGCGGATTATTCGCTGACGAAAAAACGGTATTGCTCAATTTAGATTCCGTGCAGGCACTTGAAAAATATCCCGTACCGTCTCACCTTAACGTTTCTACTTTCCACACACAAAAAGAATATTCGCTACGGAAAGGACATGTCAATTTATGGCACGGGCATCGGTTGGAAATGAACGGATGGACAGAACAAAATGATACCGGTTTTATTCAAAAAGAAACGGAACAATTAACTGTAGTCAGTGATAGCTGGTCGAAAGCAGACCCGAAAAATATAGAACCTATCGTTCCGAAACTTTGGAAAAAACCAATCACCAATAGTGCTGCTTTGTATATGATCACCTTTTACCATCCTGAACAGCGCAAAAACGTGGATCTGTTTTATATAGGAAGAAAGGACGGGAAAACGAAACTCAAAGACATTACATGGGCAGACATTGATAATAGCAACAGAATAATTGCTACTAAGGAAGGAAAATTATATGCTTCAAAAATAGCCGCCGACGGTTCCGTTGACTACACTGATCTGGAACTATTGCATGACCTGAATTCCCTAAAACCAGGTTCAATACAAACACCATTTAATATGAAAAGTTGGGAAAACTCCTGAGAACACGGTTTTTGGATCCGGCAGACTGATTTATATTTACCTTTAAAAATTCAAATAAGATCGGGTCACCCACTTTTCACCGAGGTCAGTTTTACACCAGCCGTTTACTTCTTCAAAAACAAAAACTTCTTCGTCTTTTTCAATCCGGTCAATTTTAGGGAAGTTGGTACCAGGACCCGTTCTCACATTTAAAATCGTAGCATTTACGGTGGCTCTTTTCACCGCAACCGTATATCTGGCCGCAACCCAGTGGGATTGGGTATTGGATATTTTCAGCCAGCCGTCTTTTTCTTCATACACACGCAAAACAGCTCCCAAAGGAATACCGGGACGATCGGCGGCTTTCGGACTTCCGGCATCCGGTTGCGTACGCACATTAAGACTGTTAGCCGTTACGTATACATATTTCCGGATAGCACTGCTGTCGGTTTTAATCGGATGGCTGCCTAGTTTTGCTCTTACTAAAGGGGCAAAATGGTTTTCAAAATCGGGTACTTTATTGCCGCCAAAAAAGTTGGCTCCCGGGCACGATTTATTGTTTCCGGTTCCATTGTTCCGGACACCGTTATCAAGGCGAAACCAATGGTGATAGACTATTGTATTGGAATTAACCGGAAGATTAAACCGTTTACATAAAGCCGCAGTAATCGCGATAATCGCATCCTTTTGCAGATTCGTCATCACATCGGCATTATGATCAAAGTTTCCGAAATTCTCGATACAAATCGCATTCGCATTCTGGTTTGTAATACAGGCCGGTGACTTTTCCATACTTCTGCCGGTCACAACCGTTCCGTCCGGAAAAATGGTAAAATGCTGCCCGATATCCTGCCATCCGTTTTGATTGACATGATAGTTCTTCATCGCTAATTGCCGGTCAAAATGATTGTTTCCCG
The DNA here is from genome assembly GCF_013389455.1 of Flavobacterium inviolabile. Classification (NCBI taxonomy): domain Bacteria; kingdom Pseudomonadati; phylum Bacteroidota; class Flavobacteriia; order Flavobacteriales; family Flavobacteriaceae; genus Flavobacterium; species Flavobacterium inviolabile. The sequence continues at coordinate 3,411,194 of NZ_CP058278.1, forward strand.
TAAAATGAATATAACCGGGCACATAAGTATGATGCTGTTGAATTTTTAAAATAGTCCGTCCGACTCTCAGATTTGAAATCCAGGTTTCAAATTCTGCAACGGTCATTTTGGTAAATCCGTATTTTGCTTCCATAGCACAGCTTTTTTGATCTCTTAAGACTATATAAATTAACAACTTAGCCTTTACCGGTCAATACGAAAAAATACGTGATTTTTAGTACCCGATTATCTTTGACCAGTATGGTAACGAAGCAAAAATGGGGCATAATATCCCCATTCTTTATTCTTTATTCTTTATTCTTTACTCTTTACTCTTTACTCTTTACTCTTTACTCTTTATTCTTTATTCACTTCCTGCATAAATGATATAATTAATCACATAATACGGCTGCATGGTATTATGGGATCCGTCGCCACCTTCAGTATCAACACCGTACAACTTTTTATCACCTTCATAAAGACCCGCATTCGTTTTAAATGGAAAATCGGAACCACCACTACCATCAAAACTTCTATGGTGCAATCCAAAATCACCTCCGTTTATAGTATGTCTGTGTTTTGGCATTTCACCAACCGTTAATTTGTGCTGAAACTCTCCACCTGTTTTCCCTAAAGGCCATCTTGTTGTAGCTCCAAAATTAGGAGAGGTCCCATCGGACTGCCTGCCATCATTCGAAATTCCGCCACCAATTAATGTTCTCCCTGCAAAATTAGGGGTATATCCCTTTAACAATTCTCTTAAGGTTTTATATTTTTCCGGTATTTCACTGCCATCACATTTTAACCAGCCATCCGGTATTAAAGAATCATTAAATACAAATGGTAATATTGTTCCCAACGGAACCTGTGTAAAATCTGTAATTGTCATAGTATTATTTTTAGGTTGTTAATGGTCCTCTTGCTTCTTGCTTCTCGCCTCTTGCTTCTTGCCTCTTATTATCTTACAGTTTCGTTTTCCGCGACTGCCGGTAATAGCAACTGCTCTATTGCTTTAAGGCGATCGTTTGTTTTTAGCTGTTCTTTTTCCAGTTTGCTTACCGTTTGAACCAGATTGGTATTCTTATTTTCCAGCATTTCGATACGCTTTAATAATGCCTGGGTAGCACTTACATTGAGCATCGCAATCGCTTCGTAATCCACAGAATGAAAATCATGAACTTCTTTTCCGTACACAAAAACACTTCCCTCTTTGGTACAATTAACACGGATTCCCTCTCTGTTAATCGCTAAAATATCGGTTAGTATTGCATCTCCGCTAAAAACCAGTTTGATTTTATCACCAACCGCAAGGTCTTTTGTGTTGACCGGTATCCATCCGTTTTGAATGGTACTTAACTGATAAATATTCGGAATAATCTCGGTCTGTTTAGTAGCCACTGCCAGCGGATATACTTGTTCCACCTGCTGAGCAATCACTTTTTTATATAGCTGATTCCCTCTTTGTACCGAATCGATCATTTTATAATCCGTGATAACAATCTTTGAAAGAATATCAAGGTCATTGGCATTGTTGCTCACACCCAATATCTTTTTGATACGCGCGTCTGAAACCACATTAAACTGTTGCGCGGTTACACCGTCTGTCGCATATATCGAATTTTTCACAGTCCCCGAGTCCATAACTTTGGAACTTCTGTAACCGTAAACAAAAATCCCGCCCATATTAGAGCTTTGTTCTCCGGAAACGACCAATCTGGCTTGTGTGGGCGTAGATGTGCCGATACCAACGTTTCCATTCGGAAGAATTTTCATAGCATCTGTACTTTGTGCATATAATGGATTCGAAAGGATAAAGAGTAGGATTCCTAATAACCGATAATTTTTTTTCATGGTAGGTATATATTTAGATAAGCGTTGTATTAATTAGCTGTTTTACAATTGAGTTGTGCTCCTTTGGTCACGGTAAATCCCGGTTTAAAAGAAATACTTCCGCCGGAATTAAGAATGGTATTTACAGAAGGTGCCACCGTAATGCCTTCGACCGTAATGCTATTCGTGGCACGATAAACGGTATTCGTTTTTAAATCCGTCTGACTGATAACGATATCGTTTGCAGCAACTTTAGCCGCGGTAACCGCTATCAGATTCGTAGCCGTAACCGTATAAAGCGTTCCGTCCGGAGCCAGGACTATATTTTTCTTTGTATTGCCAATAGCCGTATCGACAGCTACTGCAAAGGCATTCGGGTTTTCTGTATCGTTTTGAAATCCCAGTATCTTTTTTGGCGTACGGTAAGGATCTGTCGCATAAATATGGGACGAGGCATTTGTCAGCAATACCGAAGCATTATCCAAAGCTGCCGATTTTTCGAAAACCTCAGCTTTATTCAAATCCGCATTATACTTTGCTAATTTTGAGTTGAAAACAAAAAAGACATTCGATCCGGCATCAACTACCGGCTGGGAAATCCCTGTATTGACGGAACTTCCGGATGCTATAAACTGCGTTTGGGCAATACCGCCTTTATCGTCAATATCAAATACAAAGAGTTTGTTACCGTTGTCAAAACCATTAAGCACAAAAACTTTAGCATTATCCCGGACAACCGGTGCCGGAATATAAAAATTAGTATCGTTCTGATACCCGTCCAAAACATAATCGGATGTGGCTGTTATACTTCCGTCCATATTATCCAGTACGACCAGGCGGCTCTTTTTTTGCTGGGTATCGACCGCTATAAAAAACGCTTTGCTTTCATCCGGACTTAAAGAAACCGGACCGTTAATTTCATTGGTCTTCGGTTCGTATTTCCAACGTATTTTGCATTGCGGATAAGCCGAAAGCGCAACAATACCGGTATCCGATGGCAGGTAAAGCGTCCCGTCATATCCTATAGCCGCATTATTGTTGATCGTTGTGAGCTGTTTGTTCGTAATCTCCGAAAGGGATTTACTGAACAGTGTATTTCCGGCATTGTTTAAATCCAATATGCTCAGTTTTCCGGATTTGGAAATATAATATAAACGCCCCTGTTCATCAATCAATGGCCATGATTTTGCCACATCGTCAACTCCTTGCTGCCATAAAACATTTCCTTTCGAATCCAGTTGCTTTACATAAAAAACAGCCGATGTTCCCGAAGTTGCCTGTGTAAACACTACCGGTAGATTTTTATAGATTGCAAGAGCTCCGGTAGGACCGATTTCCTGTAGATACCCGCCACCATAAGGAAGTGTACGGATTTGCGCTTCCTGAACAACAGCATTGCTCTTCCAGTTTAGCAAACTATTGTGCTGTGCATTTCCAAAAGGCTGTGCCCAGTCTTCCCGAAACGGATACGGATCAATTTCGTAAGACACCAGTAATTTCGGTTTTTTGGAAAAATTGAAAGGCGTTTCGGCTGTTATGGAAGAGAAAAACCGGGTATCCTGCCCTTTTTCCGGCGATCGTGTTGCCAGGGATAAAATACCGTCCGGCAGAAAATCCGTAACCGGTTTAAGGGCACCCGGCAATTTGAGTTTCATCGTTATGGCTGTTGTGCTCTTCCGGATCTCGGCGCGACCTATCGGTCCTTCTGTATTATTTTTTAAAATGGCCCAGCTTAATTTCGGGTCGGTTAAACCCGTTTCACTTCCGGTCCATTCGTTTGTACCTCGTAAAGCCGTTATCAGCTGCACCAAAAAATCAGACATATTAACATTCGGCCTGTTGTATAATTTCAGATTCAAGGTTTCAATCTTTGCGCTAGCCGGCAAATTTCTAAAGTCGAATTTAAAAAATGACTTATTGGTTTCGTTTCCTTTGTCATCTGCCGCAACCCGTAAATCGCCATTACTTTCCGCCGGTACTGCCTTATCAATTTCCGGCAATAAAGCGGTATACCTGGATTGCGCAAACAGTGCCTGCGATTTCGTTAGCAGTAACAGCAACAAAAGCACGTAGCTATACCCTATTTTATTCATAATCGTTCTTTTAAGTTGGTAAACTATGTTAAAATTAAAGTCTGACCCGTTGCTACCGGTACCCAGTAAAACAAGTCAGAATAGGTAATCCCCAGATCACCTTCGTTGGTAAAGACCATATACCATAAACAGCCTTTAAAAAAGCCTGTTACAATCTTGGACTGTTTTGTTGTCGCAAAACTGTCCACACCGGCAGCCGTATCCATCTGATTGCTGCCATATTTACCATTGTTTAAGGTTACTCTGTAAAAATATTTCTTCTTGTTTTCCTGTTCCTGATAACCTCCCAATAAAAAAATTCCCGTGCTGTCTATCGTATCCTTACCTAAAAAGGACAAACCGGAAGACAAATACGAATTATTATTGATGGTCAATGGTGTGATCAAAGTCCAGTTATTTTTGTCCCATTTCCAGATATCCGGGGTTTCCGTCCCGCCTATTTCGGAAAAACCACCGCCCATCCATAAGACTTTTTTACTTCCGTTGGCATCCAGTTCAGTGGCAACACCACTAAGACATCTTGATTTCCACGGCATTTTTACAGGACTGGTTTTGTCCGGATTTACATTTCCGTTTGTGCCGATGTTGTCCCATACTTTACCATCACCCGATACCCAGATATCGTTTAACGCAGCGCCCCATTCGTCCACACCACCCATCAGCCAGATTTTATCCTGATCACCATGAGGGAAAATCGCACAGGAATGCCCCGTACGGGAAGCCCACGGTCGATTTTCGACAACCATTACTCTGGAACCGGTTTCGGCATCCATATTAACAATGGCAACGGCATTACCGGACTCCATCGGTTTAATATAGCTGCCGCCGATAAAAAACAGGCGTCCGTATAATTCTCCCGCACTTTTCATGTGCAATAAAGGAGCCGTAGCAAAAGGTTTCAGTTTGTTTTTCTCCTCATCGGAAAGGGTTATTCTATGCCAGTTCTCCGAAAAACCTTCATTCGTATTCGTATAGCCGATATGATCGATCTGCGTTTTTTTATTTTCGGTTTTCAACATTACACTATACAGATAGGATGCATCCTGAGCCGCACAAAAATTGCCTATTTTATAGGCCGCAAACGCTCCGGTCGGGTTCGCATTGGAATATAATTTTGATTCCCCTAACGCCCGGACCAATATCGTTTTGGTGATGGAAACAGTCCCCTTCTGTACTTCTAAGGTATACGAATGATCCCCGTTAGCAATATTGGCTATGGTATGGTAATCCGTTTCGGCAGTACCTCGTTTTAATTCTTCCAGACCTTCCCTTAAAATATACTGGGAACCTTTAACATTCCAGGATAAAGTAACCGGTGCGTTGCGCTGTACCACGGTTTTATCCGATTCAAACCCGTTAATTTCCGGTTTGGCCTCTTCTGCGATCACTGTAAAAGGAAGTGATACCAGCGGTTTCGGATCGGTGGTAACGTTTTTATCTTTAAAGCTTAGTTGTAAAGTCGCCGATGGTGTCGTAACCGTACATTTTACCGCTCTTATTTTTACGATCAGATAGGTATAGGCATCGCTATAATCTCTCGGAAAGTTATAGGTCCGTTTGCCCAGGTTATTGTTATCGTATAAAAACTCACAGATTTTCACGGGAAAAGTCGTTGTTTTATTTCCGTCGTCCGTTTTGGCCCATAGCTCACAACTCAGCTTTTTTAAATCGGCTGCCGCGACCAGTGTATCCAAATTTTCAACCGTAAAAACCCCCATCAGTAAGATGGCTTTTTTTTCCTCCTGAGCGATCATTATATCCAACGCCAGCGCTTCCCCATTCGTGACCGAATTACTGCTGCCTGTAGTTACATATCCCATATTTTATGTTTTAATTATTCGTTTTTAAATTGCTTAGCCGCAGCCATCCTTCGTAAACCTGTTGTTTTTTAAAACCGGAAACCTGCTTGTTTTTTCCTTCGGCCAAAGCTTCATCATTCTGCCAGGTTATCACATCCGACTTATGGGTCCATTTCCAGTTGGCATTAATCCCGGCCGGTATCGGAATATCGGGAGCCACTTTTTCGGCTATAAAAGGGGCTACCCGGAAACCAATGTCCAGTTGCGATAACAAACGCTCCGAATTATGGTTAAATAATGCCACAAACTTTGTGGGCAGAATCCCGGTTGCCAAATGTACCCCGGCCGAAGGATACAGCAGTAAAGTTGCTTTTACCGGCTCCTGATTCAGGTTTATTTTTAATGTTGTATTCTTTGTGAAAAAGGAATCCGAATCGCTGAAATTAAATTCCGGTGCATTCGCAACAGTGTGAAATACATCCGCTTCCGCATCGGTAAAATAACCGATCACGCCATTCTTTTCCATATCGTAATCCCCTATTGTAAGCGGGAATTTGACGGTTTCTATATTCCCGGTATCTTCTTTCCCGGATTGACTCCAACGCTGGTCATAGTACGGAAGTCCCAACGATTCCAAACCTACCGAACAACGCACTAAAGCCAAAGGCTGCCCGTATAACAAGGCCGATGTTGTATTCTGCAAGGCCGCATTCCCGATGGCATGCATGCTCACTTTATAGGCCAGGTCCATAATGCCCGAAACCCTGCTCCCGCTATTGAGAACCTCCAGCAGTTTTTTCAGCTGCGGATTTGCAGTGAGTTCCGGTATTCCATTTCCACCCGGAAAAGGTTGTTTAATTAATTTAAGTCCTTTATTTCCGGTAAGATCCGATGCTATTTGCAGGACAACCACTTCATTGCCGTCCCCGTCATAAACCAGGATACTATTATCCAGATAATTGGGAACGAGCCATCCCAAAACCGGACTGTCCATTTTTCCGGTATCCTGATAAATAATACTGTCACTCGTGTTTAACCAATTGAACTGCAAACGGGAAGGCTGAATGATCCTTGGCGGTAACGGAATGATCATATCCGATTCTTTTTCACTACCTTGTAGCGTAGCCGAACAGGTTATATCTGTACTATTCGTATCGTTTTCGACGATTACTTTTTTTACCTGACCGAAAGCATCCACTATCGAAAGGTTTTTTATTTTCAGTGCTCCCGAACGCAACGGATTAAAAACAGCAGCATCCGTTCCGTTTATATTCCCGGGATCGCAACCCAGCTTATAGCCGTCTTCCCCGATCACATTTAACTCGTTCCGGTCAAGCTGATATTCCGTATTAAAATTATAATCCGGATCACTGCTATACTGAAAGGGCGGTAACTGAATATCGGTTCGCTGCATCAGTAAATTTTTATGCAAACCACCTAATGCCTGTGCAATGAGATTTAATTCTCCGTATTTATCCACAATAGCTTCCGGAACCGTCTTTTTCAGGTTCGCAAAAACCGAATTGGAAAACGGACTTATGCCGCTAATCGCAACAGGCGCTCCCTGCTCTTTCGCAGCTTGTTTTTTAAAATACAGCCCTTCTTCCAGTTTCCATTTTGCTGTATCTTCCACAAGGTCCAGATCCTTTATATCCGGATTATTGGACGTATAAACAATATCCCAGACCATAAACAACGGTGTCCATGCCTGTTCCCATCGGATAATGGCAAAACGTTCGTGTGCCTTTTCTTTTTCCCTGTAATCCGGTTTATCCTGTACGGCTGTTACTTGTTGGCTAAAAGCCCTGATAACCGCACTGGTTTTGTCTTTTCCTTCTGCCAGTTGTGCTTCAATATAGGCTTGCAGCGCGATATCCAGCGAAAGCGAATGATCCAGTAAAAGTGTTTCAGACACCAATGTTTTTATAGCGGCAAAAGGCAATTTGGGATGCTGCAATGCATTTACTCCCGGAACGTTAATTAGGGCAGCCGGTATCGTTACCGGAATGCTGGTATCGTTATAAGGAACGTTCAGATAAAGCTTCGTAAGCAACTGGCCTTCCAGTCTGCAGTTGATTTCTTTATCGGTGGCCTGAAAAGTCGGTTTTTCGGTATTTCCGATACCCGATCCGCAAAACAGCAAAACGGGATCATTAGGCTCCCAAAAACGGTCTTCCAGAGTTTCCTTTAGTTCAAATTCCGGATTTGTTGCTGCGAATTCTTTATATTGTCTTAAGCCCGAAACAAGATGCTGGATTTCCCGGTCCAGTACATCTGCTTCCACTTTTTTACTGACAAGCAAATCCAGTATAATTTCCCTGGAGGCATTGTAATCAAAGTTGGGAACCGTATAATCATTTACCGTTTTATAAGCCTGTTTGTACCACAGGAAATAGTATTCCTGTTGCAGGCTTACTATCTCCTGTTTGATTTTATTACAGCTAATCTGAGTTGTGTTCAGTTCATTCAGTTCTTGTAGAACAGCCCTGTTTTCAGGGAAGTGCGGTCTGTCGTCCTGCTTGTTTTCCAATGCCGAATCGGCCGCTTCAACCCGGGTGATTTCCCAGACTGAGCTCCTGTTTTTAGGCGTAAAGCCTCTTTTATGAATTTCTGTCTGAATGGATTTCAGGCCCGGTTCATTTTTGCTGTCTTCCAGAAACTGGTATTGCAGGGCATTTAACAGGGTTTCCACGCCCGGTTTTTCAATCGCACTGCTTTTGATAATCTGAGCACTTAACGATTCAATAGCCGTATTGCCGGCATAAACCTGTACCGCTCCGTCCGGAACGCCGCTTTTTAACGCGCTGTCCCACTGAATACTATGGATGGACGCATGCAGTAAACAGGATTCCGGATAGGTTTCCTGATCGCATTTCCATTGTTGTTTAAACCAATCCTGTGTTCTTTTTTGACGGATCTGTTCGCTTGTTGCCTTTGCCTCGTCAAAATCGAATGGTGCCAGCGGATCGGTGGCAGGATCATTATACCAACCGGTAACCACATACGTAACCGTACAATCGGAATCGATGTCGGCCATATCATCGTGGAACGCAAAAACATTTTTGCTACTCTGATACAAGGAAGCAAAATACGGGTTTACTGCGCCTACACCGGTTAAAACAGGTGGTGTTACAGTGTCCTCATAAGCTTCAGACCATTCGACAACCTTTCCGAGATTGCCGAAATCCAGCTTGTCATTCTGTATCGTGACCCAGTTTGGTATCGGTTTATTACTTTTAATTCTATTTTTTTCATCACTTTTAACGATCCACATGCGGGATTCCATACTTTTTATCCCTTTGTCCGTCCGGATCCGGATAACCATCCACCGGTTAGGGGTATACGGAAACTGCACGTCTTCCCCTTCGTTTATAAAAGCGTGTTTTAATGCCTTGGGTAAGGTCCAATGCAGGTGTATTCCTTTTTTAAGCGATATTGTTTTGTTCGTATCCGGTTGTAAAACATTCCCCAGAATACTCTGATTGTATTGTTGCAATTGCGGACCCAGATCCATGCAATCGTTTTTATCACTACCCAATGCCAGGGCTTCCATATACATGGGTACCAAAAGTCTGGAAGTATTATGCATGGCTATCGGTATTTAGGATGTTAATTGTTATACTCTTTTTTACCGGACTGTCGATCATCTGATAGGCGAATTCTGCCGATGTAAAATAGATACCTTTGCTTTCACCGGTTGTATTCATCCAGTGTTTAGCGGTTAATTTTTCCTGCATCACACCGGCTAAACCGGCTATATCGATAACGCCGTTTTGAATCAGTCCGTCATTTAATTCGGCGTTAACATCTGCCGTACCATCTGTTATTTCCTGATTGGTACCGTCTTCATTTTTTAGATTTTTGATATAAGTACTATTGTTTTTGATACCAAAATGCAATCCTTCATAAGGCTGTTTTATCGTGATGCCGGCAATGTTACCGTCAAAAATACCCAGGAAGATATCCGAATCGATACGTTCAAAACGCAGAGCGGGAAGCAGCTGACCACCGGCATCAAAAGCCGTAATTTCCAGTCCGCGCCAACCGGAAACAAGATCCGACCGAAGCAGGAATCCGGTGGTATTGAGTCGTCGTCCTTTTCTTGTGATTGTTTCACTGCTGATATCGATTGCCTGTGTCTGATAACCGTCTATAAAATTACCGTTCACCGCCTGTTCCAGTAAGGCATCACTTTTATGGATCCTGCCAATGCTAAGCGCACCGTCCAGCAAGGCTTCTATCCAGTTCGGATCGACATAAAACAGGGAAAGTGTTCCGGTATAGGTTCCCGTATTTTTCTGATGCTCTTTTTCCAGAAGCAATTCATGGGGAACGATATACGAAAACGGGATTCCGTTTAATTTGTACAAATTGCCTAAAAAGTGTTTCACCTCCTGCGGTACAGTTGTCGGTAAATCGGTAATTTTTTCTGCCGGTACTGTCGTTTCTACCGCATGTAATTTACCCAGATAGCGAATTACTTTATCTTTTGCTGCTGTTTCACTGTCATCTTCCAAAATGGCATTTAGCGTATTGTTTCTTAACTTTTCGGCTTCCAGTTGATTTTGTGCCATACGCCAATTCAGAATGGCTTTGGAAAACTCCTGGTTCTGTAAAGCTAGTATACGCCCCAATTGCCAGGCTGCCGCAAAGGAAATATCAAAAAAACCGGTGGTTTTATCATATCGCAATGCCGCATCGGATGAGGCAAATGAAATACACTTTGAAGTCGCCGGAAATAGTTTCGGTACAAACGGACCATGATACCAGGAAATCGTGCCCGCACCGGTTCGTGTTACATGTTCCAGCGGGACATAACCCGAATCAAAATACGATACCAGTTCCGGAGCTTCGTTACTCCGCTGAATTTTGATACTCTTCAACTCCAGTCCGTCTGCCAGCTGCGAAAAGCTGGAACTTCCCGAATCGCTGAAATTCCAGCTGGCCAGTACAACCAGCCGGGCTTTATGATCGTCCGGAATGTTCTTTTTTGAACTGGTGCCTTTTAAATAGTCGGTATAGCCTTCCAGCGATACCAGAATGGCGGTATGCTGCTTTCCTTTTGCCGGCAGGCGATTTCCGACGATAACCGCAAAAACGCCGGTTCCGTCGGTATTTATATCTGTAATTCCTTCTTTGTCCTTATTATCAATGCTTACCTCTTTGGCATGTGCCAGCAGGGAAAGGCTTTTCATGGACGGAATATAGTGTTCAAATTGTTCTTTTGTCAGGTCCATTGTAAAACAACCATCGGTCGTTTTTTCCCATTCCATTAGTTTTAATCCCTCTTTTCCGGCCGCCTTAGCGTCAAAAATTTCCGGGCGGATAATGCCATCGGAAAGATTCGGCTGGATAACGGCAGCAATGGTGTTTTTACTGATCGGCAAGCCTTTCATTTCTTCCTCGTCAAAAAGCAGTAATGCCATCCAGGGAACCGGTGGTGATTCCTGTGGATTACGCTTGTTTTCCGGGGTTGATGCCCGCTGGAAAACCGGAAGCTTTCCGTCCAGAGTACGCTCCCATGGCAATGTCCGCCGGGTAAATACCAAATGGGGCAATGATTCCGAATAGTTTCCCGATTTATTGGCCGGCGGATAAACGGAATAAATATCATTCGGATTAAGCGTAAACCGGGCCGCATCGACACCAAAATCGAATGTTTTTTTTATATCCTGAATGCTTGCCTTGTCTTTTATAACCCGCTGACTGACTTCCGTAGTATATTTTCCGGCAACCATAGCCGGTAAAAAACATTGCACTATTTTCGTATTCTCGCTCATTCTTTTTTACGTTTTACCCTCTTCGTTTTTATTTTACATCGGTACTATATTGCGGTAGTTCACCTATTTCGCATATCACCGGAATACCGGTAAAATAATTATCTTCATTGGTCATATTTCTGTTTATTGCTTCCTCCTCAATATCCGGGAAGCTTTCGTCAAACCCAGCTTTAAGAAGGGCAACAATGTTTTCCCGTTTTTCTTTTACACTGCTTTTTTCATACGTTTTTTCAAGAATACCGGTTACCCTGATATTATTGATTTCATCATAATAGCCTAAAACCTCAACAGCATGATAGGCTTCTGCTGTTTTAGCCAGCGTGAATTTCCAGTCGAATGTTCCGTTTGAAGCATCGAATAAGGCTGAAAAATCAAACGTTCGTATCTGGGCAACCTGCGGCAGCACCGGTGGCTGAATGATAACACCACTCAACACATTGGTCAGTACTTTCGAGGTTCCCGGATTGGCATTATTGCTTTTCGATTCCTCACCTCCCCATAACGCTTCGGCGACTCCTTTTGCGATACCGGAAACCGTTACATCCATTTTTGTATTACCCAGCACAACATCCACATTCATTTCGAATGCTACGGTGCCTTTTGTAAAGCCACACGGACGGATTCCGATATTTTTTTCTCTGTCAGCATAAACAAGAGTACCCGTTTCCGATTTTATCACGGTACTTCCGGACACTTCTTTATTATTGATTTTTAATTGCGATACCGGAATAAAAGAATCAATTGTAATGGCCAGCTGTTGCGGATTGATTACCGGGAATTTGGTTTCTCCTTTTACTTCAATCAAACCGTTGCTGATGGTTATATTGGTTGGATCAGGATTGGAAACCGCTGTTGTTTTACCTTCTTTAAGTCGTGCATTGGTTGCAGTATTGCTTTTTTTCTGTGGTATAAAACCGGTTGCAAATTCATCCCATTGCAGCTTTTTCGGTTCTTTTCTGGAATGATCGCCAAAAGGAATGGTAAAGGAAAAGATCGTCCAGTCCACATAGGCTTCTCCGGCAAATGGCGGTCCCCATATATGCAGCTCCGCTCCCATTTCGAAACTGAAATGAATCCGTATAAAGGCAATTTTAATATCGGCCTCGATTTTAACCGTAATGCCCATATCGATATAATAATGGAACGGTGCCCAGGAAATGAGCATATCGGCCCAGATAACAATTGACGCTTTAATAATTGAGGTTTTAAAAAGTACTTCCCATTTACCGCCTGCCATAATTGCTGAAGCGGTAAGCGCGTAGTACATTTCTCCTTTAATGGATAGCAGGTTGCTTATTTTCCAGCTTAATGCCAGTCGCGGTACGGTAGGATAATGTGCTGGTTTTATAAACTTCGGATGGTATCCACCCAGCGTAATGACAAAATCGCCTTCATGAGGTCCTTTTATCCAGGTATAAAAAGCAAATCCTCCGGATAGCTTACAGTCTTTTGAAAGGACATAGGAATTTGGTGTAATAACGGCTTCTACGGAGATGACATCACTGCCCGGTCCGAAATGTGCCAGAATAGCGAGCTCTACATAAACTATCGGTTCCGGAGCCATTGATTTTTCCGGCCAGCTCAGTCGGGAAAGTCCGAGGATTGCAAATTCAAGCTGTGTTCCGAAATTAACCGTTAGCAGTACAAACGACTCAATGAGTTTGAATGAGGTAAATTTAATTCCAACAGCCAGCCAGTAATCACCAATGGAAATCTCTATCGGTTTTTTACCGTTTTTCATTGGTGTTTCCAGCGAAGCCAGCAAGGGTAATAATCCCTTATCTTCTTCCGGTCGCATGGCCAAAGCCACCAATGGGAATAGCGCTACTTCGTTAATTGAAGGCACATTTATTTTGCGGTTATAACCAAATCCGGCGGCAATTCCGGTGACAAAAAAGAAAGCCGGACCGCCAATAGGGCCGTCAAATACACCATAAATAAATAAGGACGCCTCATCGGCTACTTTAGCATAGGATCCGATGGCCGAGATGGTAAAACGGCTTACTTTTATGATCGCGCCGCCATTATAGACATCAATGGTTTTTCCGTTGTAGGATGCTGTAGTATGTAAAAAGGCTCCTGATATCTCGATTGGCGGTGCCTTATAGGAAAGTCCGAGGCCTTCCAGGTAGAAATCAGGTGTTCCGGGTGGCCATTGGAGCTTAAAGCCCAGACCGAATCCCATGAGCTGCATGCCCATACCTTTCATTTCCATCGTGGCATCAAGCAGCAAAACAACTTTACTGTCCTGGTAGGCAAAGCCTAATCGCTGCAACGTTACCGGGCCGATTTTTTTATCTAATTTTTTCCATTTCGCCTTAGCGATTATGCCGTCGCCTAACGGTGCTACCGTTGTAACATTTGTTTGCTGCGGCTGCTCCGGTTCTTTATACTCCTGAGCTGTTCCGTCATTTAAAGCATAATATTCCTCATTGCCATTAATTTCCAGTTGTGTGGTAATATTAAAACCGGAACTAATCGCTACCGGCGGTAATCCGTCAAAGCGTTCTAATTCTTCTTTTTCAAAAGTTCCGCTGGCATAAATTGCCAGTACTTCTTTAAAAGCAAAGGCATTGCCCTGTGTTAAAACAGGTCCGGCCAGAGGCAGCTCTTTTACATCCAGGTTGAGCCCGGCGCCCATTCCGAAGAACAGACCGGAGGTGTCTTTTTCTTTTTTATACAGTAAAAAGGCCTTAAATGTTTCGAGTGTAAAGGAAAGAGCCGGCATTTTACCGGTCGCACTTTCGCCAAAGAATTTCGTGGCCAAAGCGCGTAAATCGATCGTTGTTTTACCGGAATGCTGATAAGCGGCATACAGATAAGCGGTCGCTGTTTCCTGGACAAAGTTTAAGGTAAAACGGTGCTCGTCTACCAATAAAACGCCTCCGAAGGCAAAACGTGACTGCGAACCGTTTTTCTGGTAATCGATCGTTATAACGGCATCAAAATACTTTCCGTTGATATTGATCTTACAATTAAATTCTATTTTAAATTCCGTGGCATCCATTCCGCCGGAACCATAGGTTACCGAAAACTGTTTAAACGTAACGGCATTTAGAATTTCCGGTATGACCTCCTGTTTTGCCGTACAGCAATTCATGATATCCTGTACGCTAATCCCGTTTTTATTTCCGGATGTCAGGGTGGCATATAAAAAACTTTCTTCTTTTGTATTTTCTGTAATCCTGCTTCTGTAACCAAGAGCAATAGCAACAGCAATCGGAGCAGCCGGATTTCCTAAATGAAATTCCGTCTGCCCTGTGATTTCTACTAAAAAAGAGTTACTCGCTGCCATAATAAACTGCAATGCTACTATTTGATCAACCTGATCAGAAAACAACAGGTCAGTCAATACAAAGGGGACCCTTAATTTATAGAATAAACCGGATCCCTTTTGAATGGTAATGTTATATTTTTAAAATCTTTTTCCTACGGGAATATTATTTTTCAATTGCTTTGGTTGCGACTGTAACGGGCGTATTGGTTACTCTGAAACCTGCTTTTTTAATGGTAAAATTTCCAAATTTTATTTCATTCCCCTCTTTTGACTGTACATTAAAATCGAACGTATTTTGTGTCACGTTGTAGTAAAACTCTTTAAATTCGATTTCATAATCTTTGACGTCTTTACCATCGCCCTGACCCGGAGGAAAACTAACAGCTGTCTTATCACCTGATTTGCCCTGAATCCAGCCTACCAACTCGTTTAATTTAATAGACGTACCCGGTGCTCCGTCCTGTTTATCGCTAAAATCGATGATCAAGTCGCCTTTCGGATTTTTTTCAGACGGAATATTTCCAATTCGTACACTCACTAAAACGGCATCCGGTTTTGTTTCCGGGCCAATTCCAAGTTGTCCGTTAACGCTCACACTGTATTTGGAAACATCCACTAATCCGGTTATTGCTTTATTTTCTTTATCCAGCATTCCGCTAACAGCTCTTCCTCCTGCTTTAGTGCCATCGGTCCAGGTTACCTGAATGTTGTCTGTAGGTTTCCAGTCCGGTGCATCTCCTTTAATCGTAATGGTATCGGTTGATGTCCCTTTAAAACTAAAGTTTGCCAAAGCTGCTGCATCAACAGTGGCCGAAGTAGTAAGGTTTTTAATTTCTGTGATTGTTACTGCCATAATGATTAGTTTTTTAATTTTTAATGTTTAGTATTTAATGATATAATTCAGAGCTGTCCATTTCGGTCGATTTTGTCCCGTATATTCCCCACTTGTAAAAGTGGGCAGCGCTACATAAACCGAGTGATAATGATTTCCATCACTTTCTGTTGTCTGGTATTTAATATCTGTACCATTGGTATCGATCCCGGAATAACCTCCTCCTCCAAAATTTCTTTTATACCAGCCGGAATTAAATTTATGGGTATGCGCCCCGTTTGTTGATGTGGTAAAGGACTGGGCTGGAGGATTTATACTGTGACTATGCCTGTCGGCTTCTCCTTTTCTGCCCAACTGTTCGTTTCCGTTTGCCGGATTTGCGCCCATAACAAAGGTTTGTCTTAAATCGGGTACATTGAACTGACCGCTAGCGCCTCCATACGTATTTCCTATCACTTTAAAAAGGTCATTTTTATCGCCGGATACCGGATAGGATCTTCCGTCGCACAACAGCCAGCCATCCGGCGCCTGCGTTCCGGCAAAAGCAATGACGGAACCTACCGGCGTCAGACTTCCGGTTTTATCCTCGATCCGCCCATCGGATTTAATGTTTCCGGCTACCTGTAATTTCTCCTTCGGATTGGTTGTACCTACACCGACATTCCCGTTCGGAAGTATTTTTAAAGCATCATTTTGAGAAAACAATACCGAAACATTTGCCATTAGACAAACCAGAAATAGTATAATGTCCTTTTTTTTCATCTGTTGCTTTTTTAGTGCTTTTATACGCTTTTTAATCATTCCCTATTCGAATGCCGAACCTATAAAATTTTC
Organism: Flavobacterium inviolabile; assembly: GCF_013389455.1. Classification (NCBI taxonomy): domain Bacteria; kingdom Pseudomonadati; phylum Bacteroidota; class Flavobacteriia; order Flavobacteriales; family Flavobacteriaceae; genus Flavobacterium; species Flavobacterium inviolabile. The sequence continues at coordinate 3,427,618 of NZ_CP058278.1, forward strand.
ACAGATTTCTTACAGGTAAAAATACCTATTCCGGCAGCGAATGTTACTCTCTTGCTATCCTATGACAACAGCGATACAAAGTCCGGTATCCGTATTCGCAAAAGGCTATAAAAAAAACCTGTAAATCAAAATTTACAGGTTTTTTTTAATTATGTAATAATCATACAACAAGAAGTACAGCTTTAGCCAAACTGACGACGTAAATTCACGCTATCTGTGGTTGTCTATGATTTTTTTTAAGACTTCTTTTTTAATTATCCGGTTCTGTTTAAAATAGCCGTTTTCCTTTTTTGTCTATATAAAACCAGATCCCGTTTTGTTTTACCAGGGCTGCTCCGTCCTTAAAGGCATCCACACTCTGGTACACTTCCGGAAACAGCACGTTTTCCTTAGCATCTATAAAATATCCTTTTCCGTCTTTCTTCACTGCAAAATTTCCTTCGCCAGAATACATCTCATCATAGCTAAACGGAATAACCGTTTCCCCTTTTTTGTTGATACAGCCATATTTTCCTGACTCTCTGATTATTGCTAAACCGTGATAAAAGCCATAGGAATTCGTGTATTTCATTGGGATTACCAGGGTTCCTTCTGTATTGATATATCCATATCGGTCATTGCTACTTACAGCCGCCATTCCATCTTTAAAATGAAGATATCCATCATAAAGCAGCGGCACAACTACTTTACCGCTTTTGTTTATAAAACCTCTTTTTTCATTGCGCTTCACACATGCCAGACCGTTGTGAAAATGAGAAGCACTCTGATATTGAGGAGAAATGACAATTTTTCCCTGCTTATCCATATAACCTTCTTCCGGTTTTCCGCGTAAGTTAATGGCTGCCAGTCCTTCGTGAAAAGAGCCGAGCCCGTCCACATCTAATTGGACCTGTTTTCTGTTGTTCAGGGTATCTATAATGTACCATTGCCCATTCTCTTTAACGGTAGTCTTGTCTTCATAAAACTGATTGGAACTTTCATAAATAACGGGAATAATTTCGTTGCCCTTTTTATCGATATAGCCCCATTTGCCATTCAATTTCACGATGGCTCTGTTGCTCTCTTCAAAACCACCGATAAAATCGTATTTCAGCGGCACGACCTCACGACCTGCAGTATCAACAAGCCCGTGTTTTCCGTCCAGCTCAACAACTACCAGCCCCTTATAAAATTCGTATACAAAGTTGTATTTACAGGGTACAATATTGCGTCCTTTTTTGTCGATAAATCCATATTTCCTTTTGATTCCCACTGTGGCATATCCATTTTTATACGGATAGAATTCAGTATAGTCAGCCAGGGGATTTTCGCTTTTGTATGCCTGGGAATTGCCTTTCAAACAACTGAAAAATATCATAACAGTTATCAGCAAAACGGCTGTCTTTTTGTAATCGTACATATCTTTTTTTCTTAATTTAATGTGGCCTACCCGTCACGATACCGGTTGTTCAACGGATTGCAAATCTGCGCCATCTGTTTTAGGCTTGCCTTCTGTCCTGTTTAAAATAACCGTTTTCCTTTTTTGTCTATATAAAACCAGCTGCCGTTTTGTTTTACCAGGGCTACTCCATCTTTAAAGGCATACACATCCTGATACACTTCCGGAAACAGTACCTTTCCCTTAGTGTCTATATAATATCCTTTTCCGCCTTTCATCACTGCAAAGTTTCCTTCACCTGAATACATCTGATCATAGCTAAAAGGAATGACTGTTTCTCCTTTTTTGTTAATGCAACCATATTTTCCTGACACACTGACTATGGCCAAACCGTCATAAAAGTCATGTAGACCCGTGTATTTCATCGGGATAACCTGGGTTCCTTTTTTATTGATAAACCCATAGTTTTCACTGTCTTTCAGGTGTACCGCCGCCATTCCGTTAATAAAATCAGGATAACCATCATAAAGCAAAGGCACCACGACTTCGCCTTTTTTATTAATAAAACCAGCTTTTTCATCGCGTTTTACCATTCCAAGACCCTCCTTAAAATCATAAACATAGTCGTATTGAGGCGCAATAACGATTTTCCCCTGCTTATTGATATACCCTTTGCCCGATTGTCCGTAAAGGCTAATGGAGGCCAATCCGTCATTAAAAGACCCCAGTTTGTAAACATCGTATTGAACCGGCTTTCTGTTATTCATAGTATCCATGATATACCATTGTCCGTTTTCTTCAACGGTAGTTATTTCCTCACGAAAGTAACTGGCATGATCATAAATAACAGGAATAACTTCGTTTCCCTTTCTGTCGATATAGCCCCATTTTCCTGCTAATTTTACCAACGCTCTGTTACTCTCGTCAAAACCATCAATAAAATCATATTTGAGGGGTACTATTTCACGGCCTGTACTATCTACAACACCGTGTTTTTTATTCACTTCAACCACCGACAACCCCTTATAGAATCCGTATACAAAGTTGTATTTACAGGGTACAACATTACGCCCTTTTTTGTCGATATATCCAGATAGTTTATTCATTTCCACCGGGGCAAATCCATTTTGGAACGGTTCCAGTTTGGTATAGCTGGCCAAAGGATTTTCGTTCCTGTTTATCTGAGTATTGCCCTGTACACAGCTAAAAAGCGTCATAACGGAGCACAGTGCCATTATCTTGTTTAAAATATTCATCTGTTTATCCGTTAGCAGAAGCCATTATTTTATTGATTTCAAAATCCACTCTTTCGATAATCCACTCTTTTTCGCTAAGCAGTAAATCGTTTAAAAGATTGTTGTTATTTTCATTAAAATCGATGAGCACATCATCTAAAAATTCGGTTTTAATTTCAGAAACCCGAAGCGGATTACTCCTGTCTAACGGACCAATTTTAGAGACGGCGCTTTCCAATCTGTTTTGAGTGACATAATTCCTTAATTCCGCTACAATAAAAGACAAATCTTCTGTTTTAGAGGAAATATCCGGAACGAACGACCATTTTTCGGCCTCATGGAATTTATCTTCTTCGTCAAACTCGGCGTTTTTAAGTTTTACTATCGGTCTTGATAAAAGTGTGCTCTGATCGATTCGATTAAAGGGTTTGATCACCACACCTTCAATTAAATTGTCCTGTAATTCCGGAAGTTGAAATTCTTTCGGAATCGTGGAGTTCATTCTGATATTGAAGTTCATCGCTTCAGTAAATTTTCCAATGAATAATGGTTTGGCATGAAATATTCCAAACTGCTTAAAATACGCCAGTGACGTTTCATAATCCAGATAATATTTCGAATCGGAACCATTTGTTTCAATGGCAATATCAAAGGCACAAAATTCAATTGCAGGCGTATAATACACTCCGGTTTGAATAGCATATAAATCCTTTATAACATTGATTTCCGGATGCGGATATTTGCCGCCAAACAATTCACCGTAAACAATATATTTTTCCCCGATTATTTCGTTGCTCAGCTGCTCAAAGAGGCGAAGTATGGCATCTTCTAATTTGTTTACAACCAATTGAAAACCAAAAAAATCGTCTGTCCACTTCAGGTATTCTTTTCTTTTAGCAAATTTCAAAGTACCCTTTTCATAGATGAAACTAAAGTTTGCTCCATGGACTTTTTCTGTAACAACCCATTTTAATTTTTCCATTTCGGAAAAATCTTTTTCACTTAGCCCTAGTTTTTTCATGCTACTAGGCATCTTTTCATATCCTGAAAATTCACTCATTATTTTTAATTTATGCTAACGTGTTGCTGCCTGTTAAAGTTGCAACACTTTATTACTGATGCTTACAAATATATTGGAAAGATCAGAAAGAAAAAACGGAATATGCAAACAAAAAAACAGTCTCTTTTCTTGTCGTTTTTTTAGCAGGAATGGATCACACCCGAAGCATTTTGTCAGGAAATATAAACAACTATATATTTTAATTTACCAATATCCATAATCATATTGATCATAATTAACATGGAAAAATTATGCCTGATCCCTGAATATAAGGGGCAAAATTAATTACATTAGCAAACCCGTTTTACGAAATACGGCTCTATCGCTTTTCACGAAAACAGGTAAAAGCCTTGTAAAAAACAATGTTTAGACACCATATTGACAACAGCAGCGTATGAAAATGTACATTATCGTAAAAGACAATATTCCTGACAAACTAGTTCCTGTAATAACAGCACACGCCTCATTAGCCTGTTACCGAAAATTTGAAGAAAATGAAAATATGATAAAATGGATCAATGGGATATTTAAAAAAGTAATCTGCCTGGCGAATGAGACGGAATTTGATAACCTTAAAAATGAAACTGATTTTGTAGTCTTAACGGAATCTTCTCTCGATAATAAAGAAGTTGGTTTGGCATTTTGCCCAAGAGAGGAATATCCGAAAAAGTTTAAGTTTCTAAAAATGTGGACACCACAAAATATATAGAATGGAATCCTTAAATTTCCCGTTCGAACGCAAAGCCTGAAAACGCTGCGACACGATAACCAATCATGCTAAAAAGACAACTGATTTATGGCAAGTGAATTGAAAATTTTTACCATTTACAGCATTCAAAAGGAGGAAAAATACTTCTTACTTCAAACGGAACGACCGGGGTTTTCGAATGCTTCCCAAATTCAGGAAAATGCAGCCGACAAAATCGAGCAGAATAAACGGGAATATATTCTGACCCAAATTGGAAAAAATTATAACCGGAATGACAAGACAAACTTTGAATTTATTGGCGAATTTCAAGGCTATCCAATTGGTGACAAGTTATATGCTGACAAAGGAAATATTGAACTGAATATTTACTATATGGCGACAGAATCCGGGTGGCCATGGATTATTCTTGGTACAGCAAATTCTGAAACCGGATTTTTAACCGAATTAAACGACGACGACGATCTATTAAGACTTAAACCTATTGGAGCAGTCAAACTAATTAAAGCGATATTCCTGACGGAACAAGACTTTAACCTTTCAGAAATCGATAATTCTGAGACAAAAGGAAACAGCCATAACACGGATTTGGCGTAAATTTAATAAGACACTATAACAAACAAAAGAATATGTCATTTTTCAAGAAACTTTTTGGTAAAGAAAATAAACCGGAACCTGAAACTACAGAGGCGATTTTGCCCTGGATAGAACCCTCAGAAAACCCCTGGAACGTAAAACTGCTTGACTTAAGACCTATTAGTCAGACAATGCTTTCGAGTTCGCAAAACTCACAAATGGCTACCAACGCCATTTCTTACGGAGGAGAGGACGGAACATCTTTTTGGGGAGAAAAGCCAAAAAGCAACAGAACAATCGTATCTAACCTGACATTTCCTATTGATGGTTCTTTAGCACCGGGAGTATTATTTAAACCTGAGGCAATGGAGCATAAATGGGCCATTTATTTTGATGGCGAATTTTTAATTTTTATTCGCAGCTGGTTAAGGGAAGTTTTTGTTTTGGCTAAAACATCACAAAGAAATAACACCTTAATTATCGAGAATATAATCGGAGAATTTACGGAAGGCGAAACAGAAGCATTCACGAATTCATATTTAAATTTTCTATTGATCAGCCATGCTATCGGAGAAGTTATTCCTGCACCTTTGCCGGAAGAATTAAATTTGAACACCAGAAATGCCGGACTCTGGGCATTTTCAAGTTATGGCAATATGGCACACTTAGGAGTTTTCGATGAAACATTTGTGGCCCCGACAACAGGAACATTGCGTTCCCATTCTTTATTGCATATTGCGGCAGCAAAATCTGATATCAATGGAATTGTAGCGCAGGTCAATAATGGAATAAATATCAATTCTCTGGCTGGTGACGGATTGGCTACGCTGCATTGGTCAATTGTAACAGAAGGTGTTGAACCCATGCAAAAACTATTAGAATTAGGCGCAGACCCAAATGTCACGACAATCCAGGGTGCAACCCCTATTATGAACGCAACACAATCTAATAAAATAGAACACCTGAAGCTATTATTAAAATTTGGAGCGTTGGTAAATGCAAAAGACAACAGAGGATTTACAGCTTTGCATAGGGCTGCAGAAATGGGGCATACAGCAATAGTAGAATTGCTACTGATGAATGGTGCTGATAAGAATATTCAAACAGAAGGCCACACAGCATTGACTTTGGCTATTGGAAGGGGAAACAAACAAATAATTGAGCTTTTAAATTAAAAAATCTCCACCCGGCTGAAGGGCTTCTATAAAATACAGGCTAAAAAACGGTGGATTTTGATGCTGTAAAAAGGCATCCGTTTTGAATTAAAAAAAAGCGCTGAATGGATTCAGCGCTTTTTTGTTTTTTGAGTTATACTAAGCAGTCGTATAAACCTGTGGTTTAACTTACGATTAAATCTTAGTTAAAATGACCACTTTTGTATCTCCGGAAAGTACATATTTCATTTTCAAAGTAGTATTGGTCAATTCCATAATTTCGGCATTGATTGCAGACCCGTTTGGATATACTAATGTCATCGAATTGTTACTTTTATTCCAAACTCCGGTATCAATTGTTTCCTGGCAGTTTGGGTTGTCAAAATAATGATCTTTGATGACATTACCGGCAAGTATTTCTGTGTAATCTTTGGAACAGCCTGAAGTATGCTGATAATCATTTAAAACTTCCTGACTGTTTGTTATTTTTCCTTCTTTTGTAAATTGCCATTTACCTTCAATCTGAACGGGAGCTTGTTCCGGCGAGGAATCGTCGTTACTACAAGAGAATAAACCAAAAATTAATACAATTGCAGATAAAGACAGGCTTTTTAATTTAAACATAATTTTATTTTTTAAGAGTTTTCTTTTATTTATTCTGATTTTTAATCGCACAAAAATAAAATATATAATCAAACAGGCAACCTGTTTTTTATCCGTTGTCGTTCTAATCAATGCTAATTTTAAGAATATTGCTTTTTCTATCCCAAAAAACGTGCTGCTGTATCGGATCAGGCTGTTATGCTAAAGCCAAATAACCACTGTCAGCCGGTAATATATTCCAATATAGCCCGGCTTCCGGCATTGATACACTAAAAAATAATGCCCTCCCACCCTGCCGACAGTTAGCATATTTGTATATTTTTGTTGTACTGCAACTAAACAATAATTAATGAAAAACTATTAAAACATGAAAAAGAACAACACATTAGTATTTGTTTTTACCATTATAGCAATCATTTTAGGGGTAATATTGTTTAAGCAATTCGACTTTCAGAATCTGAAATTTGAAAAACCGGCATTAGCTGTTGTGTATGGCATCACCTTTATCATTTCCATCACATTCCTTTTAAAGCATTATAAAAAGAAATAACAGCAATCCTCATTTTATATGGACATACAAGAGCAGATCAAAGCATATATCGGCAGTCAGCCGGAACCAAAACGCAGCGACATGCAAACGTTGCACCTCCTCATTCTGGAAATCATGCCGGCATGTAAATTATGGTTCCTCGATGGTAAAAACAGTGAAAACAAAACGGTTGCTAATCCGAATATAGGATACGGCTTCTACACAATAAAATATGCCGACGGAAAAACCAGGGAATTTTACCAGGTTGGTATCAGTGCTAACAAAACCGGAATCTCGGTCTATATCCTTGGTATTGATGACAAGACCTACTTAGCCAAAACGTATGGAAAAGAAATAGGCAATGCGAGCGTGACCGGATATTGCATTAAATTCAAAGCGCTAAAAGACATACACATCGAAACCCTTCTGGCCGCTATACGATACGGTTTTGAGGCACAGAATCAAAACAATTAAGCAAATCTGTTAACGGTAATTGGTCAGCAAATTGTATCGGGCAAACCAGCCGTAATTTTTCATCCTGATCCTCTGGAATAATCACTATAACCACACAATCAGGCACATCCACGCAACACTTCAAATTTTAAGATACAACACCCAAAAGTATATAATCCTGTTATCGTTTTATTTTGTTTATTTGCCCGTCAATCATCAAAACGAACAATCACTTTTCACTACAAAAACCGATAACTTTTAGTATCGGTTTTTTTGTTTTTCCCGAATGACACACGAACAAAATAACGGTCAAAGGAAACCCACACTACCGAACTACAACACTCATAAACAATACATTAACACCTCTTAAATCATAAATAAACCAATCAAAAATCAGGTATTTATACGGTTTTACGACATCAGGTATTTACACCTTATCGCATAAAAAGGCATCCTTTTATCTTTGAGATGAGTCCTGAATTAATAACCATAAATAACCTGAAGTCAGATGGCCTTAATCAATTTTTTTGCCAATCCCGAAAGCTTTTTCTTGGAAGTAAATTTTTTAAAATCCCTTATTACATCCGACAGTGTAAAACCATCTGTTACCTTACAGAGCATGTGTATATGACTTGACATAATACAGTATTCATATATTTCCAATCCTTTTTTTCCTATCAATACTGTAATGCTTTTATAATACCTTTTTTCTGATTAACTATAGTAAAAACATCAATCCATCCGACTACAGTTAAGGTAATAAAATAAGTATTTTCGATTGCTGTGGCTTTATATTTTGTTGACATGGCTGGTAAATAAAAAATAAAACTACAACCCTAAAAAGTTGTAGTTTGCTTCTCTTTATTGGCGCGGATTTGTAATCCGCGCCATCGGGTATTAGCCTGCTCTGGCGTCAAATGATTTCGTACTTCAGGGCTTATAAATTCCTCAATAGTTTCGGGAATTCTTTTAGCATAGTTGTAATGTGCTAATGCCAAATCCCAAGGAGTTATACCAGAATATTTTTTTGCATTATAAATTGTATAACCTAAGAAACGAACAAAATTAACCGGAAATTTAGTTCTTTTGTCTTCAGAAATTAAACCGTATATTGTATTAAATTCTTTATTCCATTGTTTCAATGCACTTCCAATGTTTCTAATTCCATACATTGAAAACAAAAACACAGACCAACCAAAGGAATACACCCGATTTATTCCAAAATTAGTTAAACAGGAATTAGACGCTTTAGAATATCAAAGAAAAGAAGACTTATACTGTATTATCGACCTAATTTACAGAAAAACTATGCAACTACAAAACAGAATTACAGAAAATATACGGTTATGTTGAGATTCCGAATTCTGTATTTAAAAAATTGATTGCCAACAGCAATTATCTGAATGACGCTTTAAAGATTTTAATATCGGAAAACATCATTCAATCAAATCAACATTATGTTCCGTCAGTTTTCCCAAAATCTTACAAAATCAACGGCAATTTACTTTCGCCAAAACTTGAAGTTGTAATCAAAGACAAAAACATCAACAAATGAATTGAGGCAATTGAAAAAGAAAACAAAAAGTTCGTTGAAAGACGCTTACAATTTTCCAAAACCAATTACTACAACACCTTTAAAATCGATTATGAAGCCGCTTACACCTATCTTTATAACGAAGCAGTGTCAAGCATTAAAATTCTTGCAATCAACGGTAAAATGACCTTATCTGATGCAGATATTAAAAACGTGATTGATTGCAAAGGTAACTGGAAGTCGACACGTGGTCATCTGCTGTTAAGAGGCAAAGAATTGCATAATATCTTGCATAATTTCACCAGAAACCAATTCAAAATTCTTTGTATCAAAAACGGGTATCTGTATTTTAAAAGAAACAAAACCAACGGAAGGCTGGACACCAACCTAACCAATTTGCCAACTGAATTAAGACAATTCTTGATTTCAGATGAAAAGCTATACAACATCGATATTAAGAATTCACAGCCGTACTTTTTGTACAGTCTTTTGAAAGTTGAAAAAGCGATACCACAAGAGGAACTAGAACGATACGGCAAGCTGGTAATCGAAGGCACTTTTTATGAATACTTAGCCGATGAATATTACAAATTAACTGGAAAAAGTAAAACTAGAGACTACATGAAAGGGTTTCTTTTCAAGATTTTCTTTTCAAAACCCAGCTCGTTCCCAAAAGTAAAAGAGTTTTTCGGGGCCTGTTTCCAAACATTATGCAATATATCAATGAAAATAATGCTGTGAACAATTCGATTGTGGCAAACAAGCTTTCAACTATTGAATCAACAACCATCATCAGCGTTATATTGCCAGCGTTGGGTAACCTTGGAATCAAACCGTTTACGATTCATGATTCGTTTGTATGTAAGGAAAGTGAAATCCAGATAATCATTGATGTTTTCAACCAAAATACCATTAGTATGTATGGCGTGAGTCCAAATCTTCATGTAAAGACATTATTGGAAGATTCAACCAGTGAAATGACCGACATTGAAATTGATGCAACAGTTGGTTACGATATAGATGATAATATTGAAATCTTTATGATGATGGCGAAAAAGTAATATTGCCTTGGTAATCCCTAAAATTGAATCAAAACAAAAACCTATTCAAAAGCCGAAATAGGTTTTCCATTGTGGATATTTTCTTATATTTGATAAATAAGGAATTTTAATAATTCAGCTATTATGGAATATCAAAAAGCACAAGAAATTGTAACTAATAATCAACATTTAATTGGTAAAACTATTAAAGGTGGAATAATAGATGAATTGGTAATTCATCCAACTGAACAAGAATCGTATGATAATTTTGTAACATCATACATCCAATCTGGGAATGCTAATCTTTCGATACAGCCTTATAGGAACCAAGATGTAAATGTTTTTGCTATCATTGAAAAAGGACGGATAAATGCTCAAGGAATTTTCCTTCACGCAAGTTTAGATAGTATTAGCACTGAACACGAAATAAATCTTTAACATAAAAACAAGATACATGAACAAAGCAGATTACAATCTTGACATTATCGAATCTTTAGTTTCTACCCAATATGGTGATTATGGTGGTTACATACAAATTGATGGACACAGTGGAGTTGACTTCTTTAAATTGTGCGAAGACCACGGTGTTAGTAGAGATAAGTATTTCCTGATTGGATTCGGTTGTGGTGAGTCAACTATAAACGGAATTGGTCAGAGAGATGTAAATTGCAGAGCTCTGGTTTTAGAAACATCAAGATATGGCAATAGTTTTGATGAAATACAAAAAAACTTAGCTTCTAAAAGCGGAAGAGCAAAAGCCAAACAAATTCACTTTTCAGTAAAGTATGAATCTTTCACTAAATGTGTAAAGAGATTCGATTTTATGGTTTCAACAAAGCTAACAAAACATATTTCAGAAATTGAAGTTGAAGATATTTTTTAATTTTAAGTAGTTATTCAAAAAATAAAATATAATTATGATAGAGTTAAAACAAGAATTGGAAAGCATTTTCGAAAAGTATAAAACTGAATATAAAACTGTTTTTGACGATAGTGATGGCTTACAAAGTAAGGTTAATAATGGTGAAAATTTTGGTAGAATTAACAATGAATTCATTGATGAATTAATATCAAAGTCAAATGCTTATTTTGATAAAAATCCAACAATCACTAAAACTGATGTTGAAGATAATATTAAAGAACTGTTCTTAAATTTCAGATCTTTAATGCTTAATCCATTTGATTAATTTATTCATAAAATAAGAGCAGAATTACAACACTTGAATTCCGCCCAAAATAAAAACCCTAACAAAACTGTTAGGGTTTTACTTATATATCTGACATTGTATTAACTAAATTGATTAATTTGTCAATAGTATCTGAATTATTGCTTCGATATGCTATTGAATTTCTCAAATTTCTCAAAGTATTTCTTTTAGAATAATGAGTTATTGGCATGTCAATAATTGGGTCATAATTAAAGCCCCCATTAGCAAGACTTTTATAGTAAACATTTTTAGGGAATGGATGATTTAATTCGATTTCAACATATTCCCCCGTTGGCAATTGAATTTTAATTTCAATCGCTTTATTATCTTCGGGTTCAACTAAATAGAGTTTTGTAGCCGTTGCTAATTTTCTCTTTATTGTCCAATGCATAACTTTACACGTGTTTTAAGGTTTTATTATCTATCATATAGTGATTGCCTACCAAATAACTACTATTTTTCAATTCTTCAGAAATCATAGAAGTTGTAAATATTATTTGATAGTTTTCTAATTGGAATTTGTTGGCTGTCTCAACAATTAGATTTTGGAAATTCTGACTTCTTTCTTTTTCAATTCCTTTATCTTCCATATTGTCACATAAAATAAATCTAGGGTACCTCATTGATTCTATCTCTAAAGAAGCAAAGAAAATCGAAAAACGTGCAGCAATTTTTAGATAAAAATTTGAACTCGCAGAAAAATTCCTCACATCGCCATCAACATATATTGCATTGTCATAATAATTAATATCAAGATTTGCAGCTTTCTTAAAGACATCTTCTCTTTCGAAATCTTTCTTTAGGAAGTTTAATGCAGATACTTCAATTTTGCTTTTTATCTCATTTTTTTTATTTAACTGAGCTTTTTCTTTAGCTTCAATCGAATCATTTAAAAATTTAATATTAGAGTCTAAATTATCTTTTTCCACTATTAAAAGAGCTTGTTTCTCTGCAGTTTCTAAAAAAGTTAGAAATTGGCTCATTTCCCCGTCCATTTCCCCTTTTCTAACAAGTAACAAATCAATTTTTTCATCACGATAAGAAGTTACATCTTTTAATGCAAAATTTACCTTATCTTGGGTTTCCTTAAGTTTTGCTTTTTCGGCAGTATATTTTGACGTTAAATCTAGAAAATTTTCCCTTCTAATCTCCATTAATTTTTCCGATTCCCTGATTTGAAAAGTTAATTCCTGTTCCATTCTCCTAGCTTGTGTAACCCCAAAGCTATCATCAACTTCTTGTTTACAAAGCCTACAACTTCCTTCATGTACAGAATTTAATTTTGACAAGCACTCAGGGCAATAGTCCAAATGATAACTACCTAAATTTTCACGTGTAGCAATTGAGTTTTTGATTGATTTTCTTTTATGGTGTAAGCTTTGTAAAAAATATTCAGAATCAGTTATTTCGTAACTTAAATTATTTATTTCGTTCTTTAATCTGTTTACTTTCTCTCTTTGCTTTAATGCATCAACATTAATTGTTTCAAAACTCAAATTTGTTTTAAGAGTATAGTTAACCTTCTTGTTGTTGTGTTTTAAGTTTATTATTTCAGATTCTATATTGGATTTTTGAAGCTCCGCATTACTTATTAAAATTCTTACATATTCTGGGTTTAGCAATCTTTTATCATCAAACAAACTTCTAATAGCATCAATTTCAGATTTCAGAGAAATTAATTTTTTCTCTGAATTTTTTTTATTAATTCTGTCTTCATATAATGTTTCATCATAAATTCCCAGTAATAACTCTGAAACCGTTTGTCTAGTTAAAGGTGAATCAAATGGTTCATAAACGAATAAAGAATTTGTTGGAGATTCTTGGTCGACATACATCAATCGCAATAATTGATGCATTGTTATATTGCTATCTCCAACAACTATTGGGATTTCAAGATGTTCAAACAAAACATTTGAAAAACTTTTTTTATCAGAAACTTTATATGGAAATTTATGCCATTGACCTTCAATTGTTACTTTTATAGCATCGGCATAATTTCCCCAATAAATATACATTGGCATTTGTGGAGAATCACCAATTTCTCTTTTTAAGGTTAAAGTCGCACCATTTAATTCTACTTCCCCATAAACAAACGAACACTTTTTTGCTTCTCGTGTCCAAGCAGTAAAACTCCCGCCTAAAATGTAAAAAATAAAATGTGAAATAGTTGACTTCCCACTGCTGTTATCACCTCTAATGATATTGATTCCTTTATGGAACTTTTCATCATAGGCTTTATTCCCATCTGAAGTAAAGACAACAAGTCTGTTCAAGAATAAATTGTTATGCATCATATCTAAATTCTAACAAGTTAGTTCTGTCTTTAAATCCTTTTTCGCCATATAATGGCATATTATAAAAATATGTGGTCATGATTTTTATGATGTTACTTTCTCTATCTGATAAAGGCTCATAGTTTTTTAAAATATCTTCGAATAGAGTTTTGTCAATTTTTGTAATTCTGTTTTCTGTCAAATAATCCTTTTTAACTAACCCATAAGAGGCTAATGTTTTTATGGCTGTTAGTTGATATGGCTTCATTTTTTCAAAAATAATCTTACTGTCTAAAACTATCTCGTAAGGATTTTCTTTTTTCGGAAAAAGATTTTGTATATCATTATTTCCTTTTTCATATCTAATTTTAGTCATTTCGTTTGGAAACGCTAAATAATAATCCCACATTCTTAATCTTTCCAATTCAACATATTCTTCTTTAAGATTTGAGAGTAATTGTATCAATCTGTAAACGCAGTGATACATATCAAAAGCTGAATGATATACTAGCATATTATGACCATTTTATGTGACAACGACCTGTTAAATAATAAATCATTCCTTCAATATCAGTAGCTGAAAAACCAAGAATGTTATCTTCAATCCCCTCTTGTTCAATCAAAGTAACTAAAGGGTTGATAATTTCATCTGAAATAGAACAAGTAACTTCTATATCACTTGCATTTGCCTGAATGAGAGGACGGATTTTATTTCTGAATTTTTCTAATATTGTAGCCAACAGATGAGCTTGTATTTTTTGAGCAGATTGATATAATTGAAATTTAGTTAATTTCTTATAGTACTCTTCTTTGAGCCAAAGAGCATCATCAATCAAATCAGTACGATTTCCGTCTTCCAATTTTTGTTCAAGACCAATAACATCTCTTTGAATGGTATATCTATTCAAATCGTCAATCAGTCCAGTGATTTCTTCATTGTTTTCAAATTCAGAATTTAATTTTTCAAACAAGATTGACAATCTGCTTTTATTTTGTTGATGGTAATGGATTTCAGTAGTTTCTTTATTTCCGAAAACAATGTCACCATCAGCCTTGACATCATTTAATTTGAATTCGTCACCCATTATTTTTTAACACTTGTCTTTTTATTACCAAAAACAATATCTCCACCAGCTTTGACATTTTTTAAATTTGTGTCCTTTGATTTTCTTTTATTGATACTTTTGAAAGTAATCGTTATAACAGCTCCTGCAGCAAATAAAGCAATTAACGCTAAAAGGATTTGTGTAATGTTATTGTCTAAATTCATATTTCATTTTTGAAACCTCAATTTTATATTTACAATTAAATCAGAGGTTTAATTAGTATTCAATTTTATTTTTCTAGTAAAATTTTCACAAACAATATAAGCTAAAAGAAACATTTAATCAATCCCTAATTTTAGTGATATTTCTCTCACTAAGATCTTGTGATACATTTACATTCTCAATAACAAATAACTTGAATAAATCAATTATTTTATTACGGAAATCCAGAAAACAAGAAAATGAATTTTAAAATATTTTACAATACGTATTTATACTGAATTTTAATTGGTTTGGGCTTTGAAGAAAAAGGAAAGGATGGACAAATTCACCCAATTCAGAATGCCTTACAGATTTTAAAAGTTTTTGTTTAGCTTTATTACACTTTATGGACAATAGCAAATTCATTAACACAAAAAACTAAAAATGACTACATCTGAAATCGCTTTACTGTCAACCTGCATCGGAGCTAGTGCTGGGTTATTATCCAATTTTATTGCAAATACCTTAAAAGATAAAAGTGATAATAAAAAAACGAAAATTGATTTAATCGCAGAAGAGCGAAAATTAACTTATATGATTTTATTAAATCAGGTTAATTATACACAAGTGGGAATGACTATTGAATATTACTATCAATTAGCGGTGATTAATAAAAAAAATAACAAAAAGGATTCGAATTTACAAAGACATCATGATGAAATTAAATTCAGTAATTCATTACACGCTGAATATATAACTTTCATTGGTGATTACTGCAAGAACATTTATAAACTTATTCATTACATTGGACATGCATCTGAACTTGAAAGTATAATGCACAAAATTATTAATGAACCGCACGAAGACTTCACTGGAATGTTCAACGATATTAAGAATTACGATGAATTGTTCAGTACTTACCATAAGGAACATCAGTCAGCTTCAGTTAAACTTGAAAGGTATAAATCATACTTTCAAGAAATACGTCAAATTATAGAAAGTACTTTTTAAATTAAAATGTTAATTTATGATTTGGTAAAAAAATAAAACTGAAATAATTAAATAATTACTAAAAGCAATTCTAAAGATAAATCTATTAATCATTGAATCAATCCCATTTGTTCCAAACAGTATCAATCTTTATTAATTTAACTTTTCCATTTTTAACTATGTAATTATAAACCGGTGGAAAACCTTCAGGATAGTCCTTATCAATTAAAGGTTTATATTCATTAATCATTTGATTATATTCTTTCTTTAAAACAAATTTATCACTTAACTTATTTTCATCTATAATAGCAGTTGGTGCTAATTTATCATTCTGATAAATTCCATATCCTTTAAATGGAGATACTAATCCCGACGATGGCCTCATAATGCTAATTAAAGTATCATTATTTTGCAAATAGAATTTTACAACATATAAATAAATAGGTTTGAATGACTTATGATTATCCTTTATAATAGTTTCGTCAGGTATTGGGAATTTTTCTTGATAATCAATTATTACTTTATCCAATACGTCATTAAAAAGTTTTTCTTCCCTACAACTAGTGAAGAAAACAGCAACAATAATTACAAATAATGTTTTCATAATCAATTTTTTATAGGGTTCCATCGGTTACCATAACATAACCTTCTACATGCAGAAAAATTTAAAAAAGTCGTTTTCTCACCTGAGAATAAATACCTTTTATACAGTATTTTTATATTTAAAAGGATGGACGAATCGCCCATCCCTGTATCCCTAATGCCGTTGGAAACGGATTAATGACTTTGAAATACTAATAACAAAATCTCAAAAAAACATCCCTATATTACCAAAAAGTTCCTTCTTTATGACTAACTCTATAATATTTTGGAAAGAGTTTAGAAACCGTATAGCGAGCAAAAAAAGTACTATCTGATATAAGGTCATTCTTAAGATCTTTGGAAATATCATTTGCAAAGATGTATCTGTCTGTATCAAAATTATAATAACAAATAAACCCAATACCTTTTATATAATAACTATCAAAAGATTTATGTGAGTTAATTTCTTCAGAATAATGAAAGAGATGATATTTTTCTCCTTTGAAAACATATTCTTTTTGATTAATCAATTTTGTTTTTCTACTAATAAGAAAAGGTTTTATACAGCTGCTATTAGCAAGAGATATAGTATCAAATGAATGTGATTGAATAAATTTTGAATTACAACTTTTAAATATCCCCAAAGAATTTTGCTTTTCATTAAAACTAAAAACTAACTTATTACCATTAAAAACATTTATTGAGTCATAATTTTTTAAAGAAGTTTTTTGAAAACTTTGATAATTTTTGACTAAAAGTTCATTATTTGCTCCAAATAAATTAAAAGTTTTAGTTGTTGTTTTATTATCGGTTTGATTTTTACAACCAATAAAAAAAATACTAATTATTGAAATAGTGATAATTGCTTTCATGTTTTTAATTAGATTTACCTCCATTATATTTCCACATCATCGTTTTTAACTGGCCATTGGTATAAAATCGCCCAAATACGGAATTTGTTTCTTTAATACCGCTATAAGCATCATTTGGCCAACTTGTATTATTTCCATTATTATATAAAACTTGACTATGGTGCCAATGACTTCCATATCCGCCTGGCTTATAGAGAATGTTACTATTATCAAATTTTTTGTTATCCATATAATCTTTTGCAAACAAATCAGCATGAATAAATGTTTCATGAAAAGCCGACATTGTTCTGCTAAAAATCCAACGTGACATATTTTTTGCAGACATGACTGCATTAGGACTCCGAGAATCATAACTTTTACCATCCTGAGCATCAACTCCTTCAAATGAATTAAGTCCGACAATAATTGTATTTTTCCCATCAGTATCTGTTTCTCCTCTGTCACCAGAATCTTCCTCTCTATAAGAAGTAAATTCAAGATTTAAGCCTGCTTTATCATATTTTCCATCCTTATCAAATGTTTGCCCAAATATTGTTTGTCCTTTACTTGCAAACTTTGACAAAAATTTATATCCCGCTTTTGTAGATGCAAATAATGTCATCGCTTTATTTAAAGCCCAATTGTTAGTTATAGATTTATGAACACTTATAGAATCTCCTTTTATATCAATAAAGCGTATTGGATTATTTACACAGTATTGATATGGATTCACATCATAATATTTTTCTGCAAATCTATCCATATTATGAAAACGCCCAATTACCGCATCATAATTTCTCATTCCATAATCATATAAATTTAATCCTAATTCAACCTGCAATTCCTTTCCGTTATATTTATACTGATACGGATTTTGCAGGCCACGGGTACCTTCCTGCTCCAAAGCCGGAGTATTATATCCCGGAGAACCATCCATTGGCATTGTATAGGTATACTCTTCGGTATTATAGGCCGTATGTTTTAATCCAAAAGGGTAATAATGGTTTTCCTCCATTATCTGTACTGCTCCGGATTTATGATTATACGTCCAGCTGGTTCGGATGTTGCCCAGGTGATCGGTATAATGAAACACATAATTGTAATACGTTCCGTCGGTAACCGCAACATAACCTTCCGCATGCGGAAAAAATGCCAATACATCGTTTTCATATTGAAAACCATCACAATAATCAATCACCGAACTTTGCGTAGCAGTTACTTTTTTCTGCAGCTTTACTCCGGTTGCATTGTAAATATACTCAATTTTATTGCCATCGGAAAACAAAATTACTGTGGGCAGATTCAAATGGTTATAAGTAATTTTGGTAATCCTTTTATTCTCATCCTTAGTCATGTTGCCATTGGCATCGTAGGCATAATCGTCATAGGTATTCCCGTAGCCGTTATCGGAAAATCCGCCCGGATTATTCGTGGCATCGTTTACCCGCATCAGTTTGTTGCCGTTATAGGTATAGGCCAGATTATCCATGTCGATGGTAAAAATCGGGTTATCCAGATTTCCGGTACGCTGTAAGGAAGTAATGTTCCCGTTTTTATCATAGGCAATCGTTTCATTATAGGAATTGGGAATTGGTGTCCCGGTTTTCGGTTTCTGGTATATCGCCGTATTTAACCGGTTAAGGTTATCATACTGATAGCCGTATTTCCGAAGCACATTGTCCCCGGAAGTAATCCAGAAAGTCTCGGCTATATTACCGTTGTATAACGGCACCACATTACCGCCGGCACTGGTTGGTGCAAAAATAATGTCGCCATTCTGGCTCTCCGTTACCTGGTTATAATTGATTTTAAAACCAAACAAATCGTCTGATGCCAGAACAAAATCGGCACTATCTGCTGCAGCCTCATTATTAATATCGGTCAGCCAGCCGCGGATATTATACCGGTAATCTATTTTCTGATAACCTGTCGTACCGGTAACATCAGGGCCACCCACATTTTTAGAAATCAGCTCTCCAATCTCACTATAAGTGTTTTTTGCAATCAGTTCTTCCGGTTCTCCGTTAATTTGGTGTATATGGGTTTCCGGCCGGTCCTGATCGGTATAGGTATACCAGTCGGTAACCTTCAGCAGGTTTGCTACCGGATCGTGTTTGTGATAGGTTTTCGTATAGTCCGTTTTTCCCATAAAGTCCAGCTTATTGTCCGTTTGGGTATAGCCGTCAAAGATATTGGGCATATACGTACTGATTATTCTGCCTTTTCCGTCATATAGAGTATACGATAATTGTCCTCTGTACTGGCTGGTTATCGTCAGCATTCGGGACCAGGCAGCGGTTTGCAGCCCTTTAACCCTTATGAGTACTGGTTCGCCTTCAATATCAGACGGCAGTGCCGGCACACCCGGAAAATTATAATCGTCATAATGATTAACCGTTAAGATGTGCAGTCCAGAAGTAGGAAAAACGGTATTGCTGTACCCTACAGCCACTCCGCCGATGGTATTGCTCAGGCTTCTTGTTTCGGACAAAGCGGCACTTCCGTTATAAGCATCCTGCAATGTCCTGCGATTTACAGTAATGTTATACCAGCCGGTATAGACTACCCGATCCAATCCGTCATATTTTGTAATCAGCCAGCCGGTTTCTATCGTATTCCTAAAAGGTGAAAACACCGGACCTGTAGCAACAGGCCTGTTTCCTTTATCGTAAACAATAAATTCCCATTGTTTCCCTGGGATCTTCTTTTCTGCCAGGCGGTTGCGGGCATCGTATTTGTACTGGAAACACAAATCATTAAGCTGTGCCGACGGATTGGTGACCAATGGTGGAATCACATACGTTAAGTTACCGTAAATATCATACACATAATAAGTGTCATATTTTTCGCTGCTGTTTGTAACCGGATTTTTGTTATAAGCCCGTTTTAACACAACCTGTCCTTCCTTATTTTTAAACTCTTCGGTCGTATTGTTTGTACCGGAAGTCCAGTTCTCGTCTTTGGTGATGGTTTTATACAACTCGTTTCCGGCATAATTCCCATTATCGATAAGCTGTATATCATATATTTGCTGTGTACTGTTCCAGGTGGTTAAGGCACGGTAATATTTCACCTCATTCACACCATTGGTCTGGTAAACCATTTTTATACTATGGTCATTATCCGATAACGGATTGAGCTGCCATACCATACCGGGAGCGCCCTGCTTTAAGACACGATCAAGTGTTGCGTTCTCATATAATTTTTCACGAAACGGATACTGACCGTTATACTGACTGTAATTTAGTGTTGCCTGCTGGGCTCCGGTTTGAAAACTCATATCGTCAGTAGTCGCCGGATAAGGCAGATATTCTTTAGTCTGCCGGTTCATATCATATTCAAAATGGATAATCATGTCTTTACCGGAAGCGGACTGCTTATTCCCGATTTGCTGAACTGCTCTTCCAAAACCGTCATAGTACATCACATTGGCCTGCGGTCTTGCTGCATTTGCTTCTCTGTAAGTAATTGTCTTTACAAAGTTCTGACCGGTATCCTGTCCCCAAATAAAAACAGGAAACAAGACTATATAGCGTAATATCTTTTTCATCATTCTTTTATTGCGGTTTATAATTGTATTGGTTCTCATTTACCGTATTACCGTCTTTATCTTTTACTTTTTGCAGTCGGTTATACTGGTCGTATTCATAAGAAATAGTTATTCTTTTAGGATCGGTAACGGATGCGATACCAATGAGAGGGAAATAACTGAAAGTCGTTACCAATCCACCTGGCAGACTGTTTCGCAGACCATCAATTGCAGCCATATTGGATTCATTCAGACTAGACAATCCGGCTACATTTGTCCCTAACTGGTCAGCAACTTCACTACTGGTTGCATTTTCTATTTTAGCAATCGGTAAACTGCTGTTATATCCCCATAGAAAAGTTGTTGGTTTTCCGTCTTCAGGAATATACTGCCGGATATTGCCTATAGCATCATAAGCAAATGTTACCTTCTTTTCCAGAGTACCGTTAGTTCCTTTTGCCGTATAGATAAATTTCGGCAATAGTAAATCCGTTGTGAACATTCCGTATTCCGTTTTTTTTACTCCCAGTTTTTCTGTATTTCTAAAACGTTCCGTTTTTAAGGGAATACCCGTCATAAACCTGGCAATCAAATCATTCCGATACGGTTCCGTACTCAGTTCATTATCCTGAGAATAATAGTATTTTACCGCTGTTGTTTCGCCGGACAGCACACTGGTTATTTCCTCCGAAAGCTGAGCATGTAGCGGGTTATTATAGTTAAATGTCTTCGTGACCATTGTGGTTCCGTTCAGATTGTCGGAAGCATCATAGAAAAAACTCTTTTCTTCCGAAGACTTCAGATAGGACCAGTTGGAACGGATATAAACTCCCATAACATCAATGTTCTCAATACTGCTGAGCTGCCCTAAAGTGTAACATAACAGATTAAAATTTTTCCGAACCGGATAACTATAAATTCCCGTACTGATTCCGTTATCTAAAAAGTGGGTATAGCTGTACTCTTTTAAAGGTAACAGGTTTCCTGCTACAGCCTTTTTATAGTGTATTGTTTTTTTCTCTAATCCGTGGTTCCAGCCCGAATTGGTTCTTGCGGCATTACTAAAGAACATGCCGTTGACAACCTCACCCGGCAAGTCGAAATTGATCGTATACTGATGTTCTTCGGCTCCATTCCCGAAGGTATCGTCACCATGGCTGACCGTGACTTTTTGATAGAAAATGTTATTCCCTTTCTCGAATATCGGAATGATACTGCTTGAAGAAATCACCCGTAACGAAATATCTGTATAAGCACAGCCCGGAGCGCCTCCCGATCCGGGAGCCCCGTTACAAACATTTCTTCTGGTGATGTAATTTGAATAATAAGGCAGTCCCGAAGCAACACCCGATGACTTGCTCAGATCGGCAGGAGAATTATAGTAGTAACGCTTATAAGTTGCTACATTATTGTTATCCGTATCTTTTATACTCTTCACCCGGCAACCGCCGGTATCCTGATCTACGTAAACTGTTTGTTGAGGCGCATCTGCCCAGGTTATCGTGCAGGTTCCCCCTGTACAACGGTAGGTACCCACAAATCCAATCCGGTAGGTTTTACCCTCCTGCGCAGAAAAATAGAACGAGTTGTAGGTACTGTTAACCGATAACTGCGCCCCGGTACCATAATACTGATATCCACCCTGATTAAGTACATACAATGGTGTATTCTGATTATCCGTGACATTCCAGACCGATATATTGGTTACATGATGGAAACCGGTATTTTGCGATTCATTACATTCATCATAATTAAACTCGCCATAGCCACCAACGGCGACCATTTGTCCAAAAGGGACGGTCATGGTTTTATAGTTCATCGTCGCAAAGCCGGGCATCGCCCCATGCGGTCCATTATAAATGTACATCGCATCGGAAACCATGTGCGGAGGAATCACTTTGGGTCCCAACAGTCTGTTAGATTCATATTCTATTTCTGAACAGCCTTTTGTGGGATAGCAGATTTTGTTTAAAAGCCCGGAACGCCCCGTGATAAAATTCGGCTCCCGGTTCGCTGCAATGAAATTTGCTGTTTCAAGACCGGGAACTTTGGCAATCAGACTTAGATTTGATACACCGTTAAAATACCCCCAGTGGTCTTGTCCCATGTTTAATCTCAAAGGCAGCGCTTCGGGATTTAAGTAACCGAAACCATACTTCCTGGCAGGGTCTTTATAGACAATCTGACTAAGAAATGTTCGTTTATTTGTTGTAACATTATAGGTAAAGGTAAGCTCCTCAACTGTTTCAAATAACGCGTTGCGCTGTAGTATCTTCTGAAGCTTATTGTTTCCATAGTTCATTTCGGGATCATTTCCGGTTTCGTAAACAAACACCAGTTGCCCGTCTAAGCTATTATTGGAAAATATCCTGGTCAAACGCCTGCCATTAATTGTCATTACATGATTAACCGGCATACTTAGAACAGGTCCATAGGTATAGTTTGAAGAGTTGCAGCTTGCCTGAATATACGGGCTTGTCAACGTTAAGGATTGCGATTGCGATGCCGTATAACGATAACCGTGAGCTTCATACTCAAAGTTTACCTGATCTCCTAACGGATGTAAGATCTTCGTCAGGTACCAAACCGTTGTATAGGTTTCGGGAGTGGAATGTCCTGCTCCCTGTGCCCGGAACATTGTAGATTCGGTTTCCCCGAAGTAATACTTTATCCCATCGTTTGTTGTGATGATAAACGTTAGAAGAGTACCATTCTGTACCTTTTCAATCCTGACGTTTTGGTTTTCCACCCGTAACGGGTTCCCGTTGCGGTCAAGTACAAATTTCCCTGCTACACCATTAAAATTAAACGAAAAAATATCAACCTCGGAATCTACAGCATTGTTGTTCCCTATATCATAGATATAATTGATTGCCGCACTCGAAAAAATCCCTTCAATCAGATCTCCGTCCGGGGGAACAATATTGTAACTGTGATCCTTTTCATCGGCTATATCGTTTGCCATTCGTGTAATAACCCCGCCTGCGTTGATATTCCAGCCCAATCCTACCTTAGAGGATATATCATCGACCCTGATGCCATTAGAACCATAAAAAATATTGACCGATACATTGATGTTCCTGTTTTTGAATGCGATAAGCGGGATATCCATGTTGGGTGCGCCTGTGACCATTCCAACAGGAATATTGCCATAATTGCCCAAAGCATACGCCGTTGGCGATGGCGGAACGATATTGGGCAGATAATTTGTGCTCTCATCCTGCGCATGAAGACCTGTGCTTTTCCACAGCAACATACCGAAAAGAAGTGCTGCTCTCAGAAATGTAGTAATGCTTTTCATAAATTATTTATTTGGATTAATCCCTTTAATCACTTTTACAGAATCCGTTTGCAGATTGGTACGGATCTCCACAATATAAATCCCTTCCGGGTAATGGCTTAAATCCACCGGAACAGTCCGGCTGTCTATAGCAAACTGCTGCAACTGACGCCCGGACAGGTCAAATACCGAAGCAGTACCGCTTTGAAATTCATAGCCCACCACAATATTGGTAAAGTTTTGTGCCGGATTCGGCAAGGCTTCAATAGCTGATTTCTCCACTTCTTTTTTATAACGGTCTTTGAGTTTTACCACCCAGAAATCATTTCCGCCATGTCCGCTGCTTTTATCGCGGGACGGTTTGCCTTTGGAGGTTCCGGCCAGCAGGTAACCGCCATCGCGGGTTTCAATCAGTCCGTTCAGGATGTCTTCGCCATCACTGCCCACGGTCTTGCTCCAGAGCTCTTCGCCTTTGGCATTGATCTTTAAAGCTATATAATCGTTGATGTCTTTTTTGTCTTTCTTTCCGTCCGATACTTCTGTCCGGGCATAACCGCCAAGGAGTAGCGTACCGTCTTCATTTTCCACTATCGAGGTCAGCAAATCTACCGCTCCGTAGTTGTAGGTTTCCTGCCAGAGTGTTTGTCCGTCGTCATCCAGACGGACGATCCAGAAATCGGTTCCTTTGGTATTCGCCCGGCTCTTGTCGTTCGAAGGATTGGAATTGGAACTGCCGCCCAGCACATAGCCGCCGTTACGGCTTTGTATCAGCGCACTCAGGTTGTCATCGCCATCACCGCCCAGGGTACACTGCCATTCGATAGCACCGGCTTTGTCGGTTTTGATGATCCAGTAATCCCCGCCGGTACCGATGTTGTCGCTCTGCTTGTCGCCCGAAGCCGGAGAGTTGGAATAACCGCCCAGGATATAGCCGCCGTCTTTGGTTTGTTCCACCGTTTTCAGCTGATCCATATAACGGCCGCCGTAGGTCTTTTGCCATTCGATCGTTCCGGAAGCATTCAGCTTTACGATCCAGTAGTCTAAGTTCCCCTGATTAGCTTCGGTTTTGTCACCGGATTTTCCCGAAGAAGAAGATCCGCCAACGATGTACCCGCCGTCCTTTGCAGGGCTGATGCAGGCCAGCTGTTCCTGACCGCTGCCGCCAATGGTGCGCTGCCATTGCTCATTGCCTTTGGCATCGAGCTTGATGATCCAGTAGTCGTCCTGACCGCGGGAATCTTCTTTTTTATCGCCGCCTTTCGGAGAGCTGGACACTCCGGCCAGGATAAAACCGCCATCGGCTGTGATTCGGGCACTTTGCAGAAAATCCAGTCCGCTGCCGCCAAAGCTTTTTTGCCAGTCGGGACTGCCGTGTTCGTCCATTTTCCAGAGCCAGTAATCGAAATTGCCACCGGATGGTGTTTGCTTGTTTCCGTTCTTGTCGGAAAGAGAGCTTCCTGCCAGTAAGAAACCATAGTCGGGTGTGGGCACAACATGGGCTAAAAACTCGGCATGTTTGCCGCCATACGATTTTTCCCAGATGAGGTCCTGGGACTGAACCGTATAGGCACAAAGAAGCAGGGGCAGCAGCGCATACAGCCTGCTACCGGTTAAGTAATTTTGTATCATAAAACATTCAATTATAGTTAGTTATAATCTCATTCGCAAAGTAAAAAGAATATTTTAAACATCGGGAGTGTTTTTTATAAAAAACAGAACAGTGTTTACTTTTTACAATTAATACATTAAAAACCGATTTTAACTATTTATAGTTGAACACTTTAAACCATTTTCTTTAAAAAAATGGCTGTATTTTTATTTTTATCATTGTTTATTCAACAAACAATACGCTATAAATAAACGATTTAGCTTTTTTAACTGATTTTTACACCGCATTTTTTTCGAAATAAAATAGAATAATGGCTGTTTTGAATCAATAAAACAAAAGCATCTCATTACAGCAATTAAGCCCGTTTGCTTTAAAATTCATTATTCCCATACACTACTATTTTATATGCCGCCAATAATCGTACATTTGAAATCAGGATCAATTTAGAGTAACGAAGTATAATAAATATGGGAAGCGACCTGAATATAAAATTCTATGATGAATTGTCGGAAGATTATCATTTAATCTTTGACGACTGGGAAAGTGCCGTAACGGGCCAGGCAAAAACGCTGGACAATATTATCCGGCATTTTACCAAAACGGAACCGGTGACCTTACTGGATTGTGCCTGCGGCATAGGTACTCAGGCTATTGGCCTGGCAAATCTCGGATATCAGGTACAGGCAACCGATCTAAGTCCGAAAGCAGTTGCAAGAGCCCGTGTTGAGGCCGACAGGCTGAATGTGGCGCTATCATTTGGCGTAGCCGATTTTAAAACCCTGAACACCGATGTTGAAGGTACTTTTGATGTGGTGATTGCCTGCGATAATGCTTTACCGCATTTACTGGACAAAGCCGACCTGCTTTTAGCAGCTGCAAACATACTGTCCAAAATGAAACCCGGCGGTGTATTCCTTGCCAGCATCAGGGATTATGACAAAGTACTGGAACAAAAACCACTCAGCATCCAGCCTACCGTAAAGGAAACCGGCGATCAGAGAGCAATTTCTTTTCAGATATGGGACTGGACGGAAGACAATGTTTATACCGTTAACCATTTTATGCTGAAAGGCAAAGATGAAAACTTCCATACCTCGCTCCGGACAACAAAATACAAAGCCTATCAAAGAAGTGAAATGACGGCTATCTTTGAAAAAGCCGGATATACCGGTATAAAATGGCTGATGCCGGACGAATCCGGGTATTACCAGCCGGTACTTATCGCCCGGAAAGCATAAGCAACCATCAAATGCGAAAAGTCATTCCCGGTTAAAACGGCAATGCCGGTGTCTGTTTAATATGCCTCTACAGTAGCGGAAAGATTTATTGCAGGCCTCTCCGTAGCAAAATAACCGTGTTTGTTAGTATTCCACACAGATTTACAACGCAGCATAATAAAAAAAGGGAGCCTGCCGGCTCCCTTTTTTTATTATTTCTGATTTCTTATTTTTTGATAATTAAGAATTCACTTCTTCTGTTTGCTGCGTGTTCTGCTTCGGTACAGTTTTCTTTACAGTCTGTTTTTGGCTCGCTCTCACCATATCCTTTTCCGGAGATTCTGTTTGCTGCGATACCTTTTGAAATAATATACTGAACTGTCGCTTTGGCTCTTCGGTCTGATAACCTTATATTGTAGTGGTCATTTCCTCTGTTGTCTGTATGCGACTTCACCATAATAACCATTTGTTTATTGTTTTGCATCACCTGTACCAATTTATCCAGTTCAAAAGCACCCTCCTGGGTGATGTTGCTCTTATTGAATTCAAAGTTGATGTCTTTCAATACGATTTCTTTTTCCGTTACAATAACGTCAATAGGGTTCAACTTCGCATCGATTTTTTGTTCGCCGCCTTTTTGTTTTGTTACCACAAAAGTATTGCTCTCAAATCCGTCTTTTTCTACCTGTAACGTATATGCCTTGTCGCATTCCACATGATAGGCCACTTCTCCATTGGCAGCAGTTACCTCATTTCCGATGATATTTTTCTTCTCATCCAGGATCGCTACTTTGGCACCCGAAAGAATAGCGCCGGTCCTGGCATCACTCACCACGGCAATTACAGCAACATCACAGTTTGGTGTTGCCTGATAGATGTTGTCTTCTCCGGTACGGTTACTGGAAAAGAATCCGATGTTTTTAGACTGGTTAAACGTGAAGGCAAAATCGTCTTTTTCACTGTTGATCGGTTTGGCCAGGTTTACCGCTTCGGTTCCTTTGTTCAGGTTGATCATAAACACATCCAATCCGCCCAGACCAGGTCTGCCGTTGGATACAAAATACAATACTGCATTATCTTCTGTAATAAACGGGAACGATTCATCGCCTTCGGTATTTACCTTCTTTCCTAAGTTTTCCGGCGTACCGTAGCTTCCGTCTTTGTTTACCGCTACTTTCCAGATATCAATTCCTCCGACAGATCCCGGCATGTTCGATGAAAAGTACAAGGTAGTTCCGTCTTTACTGATACTCGGATTGCTGGTAGAATATTGGTTACTGTTAAATGGCAATGCCGTTACATTCCCCCATTTATTGCCGTCTTTAGTCGCTTTAAACAGGTTAACCTGCCCTATTTTCAGTTTTTTGGCTTTGTCTTTTTCAAAGCTGTTTTCCTTAAAGCTCTCACTGGCAAAATACATAGTGTTCCCATCACCTGTAATCGTTACCGGACCATCGTGGTATTTACTGTTAATTTCATCCAGGGCTACGGCATCGGTAATGGTTCCGTCTGCATTATAGCTGGCGCGGTAAATATCCAGGAAAGGCTCGTCATTCCATTTGTATGTTTTTCTGGCAGTATTACGCGCACTGGTAAAATAAAAACTGTTCTCCGATAAAAACGCTCCAAAGTCGGATTTATCACTGTTGATGTCCAATGATTTCACTG
Source organism: Flavobacterium inviolabile (assembly GCF_013389455.1). Classification (NCBI taxonomy): domain Bacteria; kingdom Pseudomonadati; phylum Bacteroidota; class Flavobacteriia; order Flavobacteriales; family Flavobacteriaceae; genus Flavobacterium; species Flavobacterium inviolabile. The sequence goes on from NZ_CP058278.1 coordinate 3,456,340, forward strand.
TGTACATCTTTTGTTTGTTCAGCAATTTTGGCAGGTAATCCGGGTTTTCTTTAAAGGCTTTCGCTCTTAAATCGTTTGGAGCCATACCGGCAAACTGCTGCATTTGTTTGTTGGCTTCATCATATTTGCCATTGGCTTTCAGCATCTGTGCATAACGGAAATATGTTTCTGCATCCTGTTTCTTTTCAGAGATTGCTTTGGCATACCATTTTGCCGATTCGGCTGTATTGAATACGTTATAGTACGCATCGCCCAGTTGTTTATACACATAGGCATCGGCTTTACCTTTATCGACTAATTTCAGGTATTCTGCTGCGGCAGAAACATACTCAAAGCGATTGAATTGTTTGTCGGCTTTAGCTGTCGCGGAATTTTGTGCATTCATCGTTGCACCCGCAATAACCAGGCTTAATGTAATATATAGATTCTTCATGTTTCCGGTGGTTTTTTAGATTAGAAATAACGTGGTGAACGCGATACTTTTTTCGGGAAGTTCAGGTCAAACAACAGCATTACTTCGTGGGAAGCCGGTGTTGTTACTTTTAAATCCGATACGATACGGTCATAAGCATATCCGATACGTACACTTGGGTTAATCGCGTAGTTAACCATTCCGCCAAAAGAATCCTCTAATCTGTAGGTAGCTCCTATTTCGAATTTATCAAAGAATAGCATGTTCGCCGAAACATCCAGGGATGTTGGTGCTTTAAAAGCCGATTTCAACATAAACGACGGTTTGAATTTGGTGTTTTCCGATAATTCAAATACATATCCTCCCGTTAAGAAGTAATGGCTTACTTCACTTCCGAATTTTCGGCCGTCAAAATCAAGGTGTTTGGATTTTAGCATATTCGGTACCGAAAAGGCTACATAATACTTATTGGTATAGTAGAAAAATCCGGATCCGACGTTAAAATACGTTTTACTGATATCCTGTCCGAAAGCCGGGTCATCTGCATCGGGCAGCGTATGGTAAATATCGCTGTACAATCCTACCTTATGGAAGGTTGCTCCGGCTTTAAGTCCTAAAGCCAGTCGGTGTTCGCCTCCTAAATTCAGCGTATAAGAGAAATCCCCGTATACGTTATTCTCCGTTACCGGACCAATTTTATCGGAAATCACAGACAGTCCCAATCCTACGTTTTTGCCTGTCGGGCTGTGTACAAAGAAGGTTCCTGTGGTTGGTGCATCTTCAATATCAACCCATTGCTTGCGGTATAAAAGTCCAAAAGACAGGTTTTCTTTCGAACCGGCATAGGCCGGATTTATCACGTTCATATTATACATATACTGAGTATAATGCGGGTCTTGCTGGGCTTGGACATCCATCAGCGCCATAAGGGCAATCAGGGCTGTCAGGTATATTTTCTTCATGGGTAACTTTATCGTTTTATGTTTTAAGCTGCTTACGGCCTGTAACTGCCGTAAGCATTGCTGTTTGTTCTTGATTAGCTTCTTTCTCTGTTAATGTAAATCCATCCTGTTTTTGAAGGCTGGCCGTCAAATTCAATTACATAATAGTAGGTTGCAGATGGCAGTTCGTCTCCTTTATCGGATTGTCCGTACCATTGGTTACTATAGTTGGCATAACTGTACACTTTTGTTCCGTAGCGGTTAAAGATTGTCAGGTGTTTTACATTTAATCCTACTAAATCAAAGAAATCATTTTTGTTATCATTATTCGGTGAAATACCTTTCTGGATTGCGCAGAATGTGCTTAAAACAACTACATTTCCTGTTTCGGTACATCCTTCCGGTGTTGTAACCGTTAGCGTAAATGTCATTGGAAATACCGGAGCAGCAACAGCGTTCAATACTTCTGTTACATTTAAAGTCGCTTCGTTTGTTCCCACAACATTCCCCTGGCTGTTTTTCCAAACATAGTCCACATTACTGGCATTATAGGAACCGGCGTTTGGCGTAGCTTCTACAATATAATTTCCGTTAACACAGTTATCATTCAGGGTAAAATCAATTTTAGTTACCGTAACGGCTAAGGTTACCGGTGCAGCGCATTGTCCTGCATTTGGGGTAAACACATAGTTACCGTTAGCAGTATTGTCAATCACTGCCGGATTCCAGCTTCCTGTTATGCCGTTTGGTGATGTTGTGGCTAAAGCCGGTGCCGTAGCTCCGTGACATAAGGTTAAAGCCGTTGAAAAATCAGGGGTAATGCTATTTGTAACCGTTACCGCCAAGGTTACCGGTACAGCACACTGACCTGCATTAGGCGTGAACACATAGTTACCACTCGTAGTATTGCTAATCACTGCCGGATTCCAGGTACCGGTCACTCCGTTTGGTGAAGTTGCCGCTAAAACCGGTGCATTAGTCCCGTTACACAGGATTAAAGTCGTAGCAAAATCAGGGGTAGTGTTATTCGTTACCGTAACGGCCAGCGTTACCGGTACAGCACACTGACCTGCATTGGGCGTAAACACATAGTTACCATTGGCAGTATTGCTGATCACTGCCGGATTCCACGTTCCCGCGATTCCGTTTGGTGATGTGGTTGCCAAAACCGGTGCCGTAGCTCCATTACACAGGGATAAAGTCGTTGCAAAGTTTGGTGTAGTGTTATTTGTTACCGTAACGGCTAACGTTACCGGTACAGCACACTGACCTGCATTAGGCGTGAACACATAATTCCCACTGGTGGTATTGCTGATCACTGCCGGGTTCCAGCTTCCTGTGATACCGTTTGGTGATGTCGTTGCCAAAGCCGGTGCCGTTGCTCCGTTACAAAAAGATAAAGCGGTTGCAAAGTTTGGCGTAATGCTATTGGCTACCGTTACCGCTAAAGTTACTGGTACGGCACACTGACCTGCATTGGGCGTGAACACATAATTACCACTGGAGGTATTATTAATCACTGCCGGGTTCCAGGTTCCTGTGATACCGTTTGGTGATGTGGTTGCCAGTGTTGGCGCTGTTGCTCCGTTACACAAAGCTAAAGTCGTTGCAAAGTTTGGTGTAGTACCATTCGTTACGGTTACTGCTAAGGTTACCGGTACGGCACACTGACCTGCATTGGGCGTGAACACATAATTACCACTGGTGGTATTGTTAATCACTGCCGGGTTCCAGGTTCCCGTGATTCCGTTTGGTGACGTAGTTGCCAGAGTTGGTGCGGTTGCTCCGTTACATAACGCTAAAGTCGTTGCAAAATTAGGGGTTGTACTGTTCGAAATCGTTAGATTGATCGTATCGCTTATGGTAGCACCACAGCTGTTTGTCGCCGTTAATGTCAGGACAATTACTCCGGTTGCTGTCGGACTGATCGTATAGGTGGTTGTCAGGGCTGCTGGCGTTCCAAAAGTACCACTTGCAGCAGACCATTGTACTGATTGCTGTCCCTGAGCGGTTCCGCTTAAATTAATCGTAGCTCCTGCACAGGCTGTCATGGTCTGAGGGCCGCCGTCTACCGTGAATGGCGGTACCGGTGCCGCACAACCGTTGTTAATATAGGTCGCAACGCCGGCAGGTGTAAACAATACCGTCGCACCATCTGCTGCTCCGGGAACACCGTCGGTATCAATCAGTAATGCTCTGTTATAGGTAACCGTATCCACACAGCTGTTAAAAGACATGGTAAGGGTTCGGGAACCGGAACCGAAATTAGCGAAGTGCCCTGCAACAGTAGAAGGGTTATTCTGAAATATAATATAAAACGTTTCCGTTAGGGCGCCAAAAGAGTTTAAGGCGGTATCCATGTTAAAACTGGTTACCAGAATTACCCGGGCATTAGCCGGAAGCACACCGCCTGTAGGTTCCAATAACTGTCCGCAACCGCCGGCTGCAACAATATCGGCATTTAACTGTGCTACTTTATTTGCAGTAACTGTATTTTTAATCAGTCCTCTCCAGGTATTGTTCGGCCAGCTTACGACTAAGTTATTCGTGTTAATGCTGGCAGTTCCCACTTTAAACCGGACCATTTCATTGAGACCTTCATCTACCCCACAGGCATCTACCAGGATACTTTCAATCTCGAAACATTGCGAAAATGCCTGTTGCTGTGACAACAGTGAAAAAAGGAGCAGAAAGCAAATTTGTTTTAACGTAGTTTTTAATTTCATTTGATAAAATTTAATTGTGAAAAGGGAAGCTCACCGGGCATGCCTGCTTTTAACAAGTGCTAAAATTCCTTTTTATATTAAAATAGCACACACCTCAAGGCTGCATTCCTGGTTTTTACCGGCTGCTCTTTTCTTTTTTAATTACATATTTAATTGAGAGTTTTCGAAAAAAAATCGTCTAAAAAGTGTTCTTTTCTAGACGATGCACTGAATATTATTTTAATTTTATTGTTACGCTTTAACCGGAAATCAGTTTTAAATCCTCTGCTGCTGCCAGCACTACTCCCCTCTATCACAAAACACTTATTTTCAAAGTATTGTAAAAAATATTCTAAAAACAAACAGGTCGTTTTTGTAATGGATTTAGAAACGTCATTCATCATAAAAATTTAGCCTGTGAAAAGTTGCTAAATTAAGTGAATTGATCCTTTTTCGTATTTATCAAATCATTATCATAAGGTATAATTACTGTATCTTTTCCGGCAAATGTATATTAATTTCAAGAATATCAGAATTTTCATATCATAATTTTTGGATTATTAACATTTCAGCCTGTCGTCATAACTTTACTCTTTGCGATACCATAAGCCTGCTTTTCCGGCAGCAGCAACGCTCACAGTCCTTTTGGGGTATTTTTACAGCAGATTCCTATTTAATTGTTAAAGTTTATATCTTAGCGCAGCAAACCCATTGGTAATCAAACCGATCCCTTTAAATTTTATTACAGATGCTGAAAAAACATTCCGTACTACTTGGTTTCTCTGTTTCCATATTGCTGCTACTCATTGCCACGCTGAATTATCCCGGCGGTTCCCAGTTTGATAAAACGGCCATTGGCTACAGCTGGACGAACAACTACATCAGCGACCTGTTCGGAGAAAAAGCGTTGATTGGCCTGCCCAATGCGGGTCGTTTTTGGGCTATGGGCGGAATGATTTTCCTGTCGGTAAGCTGTTCGCTGTTTTTTGCCGGGTTTTCAAAAAGAATCCCGAAAAAGGGCGCCGCCAATGTGATCCGCTATTTTGGAATTACCGGTATGCTGTTTACCTTTTTAATCGCGACCCCGCTGCACGATATCATGGTCACTATTGCCAGTACTATCTTCCTGGTAAGTGTATTTTATATTACCGTTTTTGTTTTTATATCAAAGCTGCATTTGTTTAAAGTGCTGTGTGCGTTGTACCTCCTCTTTTTTTACAGTACACTTTACATTCACGGTTCCGGGAATTTGCGGGAATATTTACCAACCGGCCAGAAAATACTGTTTGCCGCAACCCTGCTTTTAATCTTAGGACTGCATTATTTTACAAAGGCGGAAGATTTTAAACCTCAGCTTAAAACCGACACATTAGTTTAAAGACTAAACAGCGGCCATAATCCATAGAAATATTGTAAATTTAGTACTTCTAAAATTGTCACAGACAAACAAATAGCAAGTCACTAATTAAAAAATATTTATTATGGCAAACAAAGAGCAGTCGGCTAAAACAGCTGAATTCTTAGGTAAAATTGTTTCTTTCAGACAATCGTTAAAATTAATTCATTGGTCGGTTACCGGAAAAGGGAGTTATGAAACCCATATCTCTTTAGACCAGGCGATCGATACCTTAACCGGTGTTACAGACAGGCTGGTTGAAACCAGTTTCGCCCTGTTGGGTACCCTTGATATCGTGATACCGGAAACCCACCGTCCTAAAGTATATATCCCGTACATCGAAGATTTTTATCAATATGTTGAAACAAATCGTTCCGTATTTAAGGAGTCTTTTTCGCAATCCATTGTTGATGATTTCCAGGAGGCCGTTATCCAGTTGTTATTCCGACTGAAACGTCTGGAGTAATTGTCCGGATGAAAAATTCCTATCAGCAGAAAAAATTAAAGGCAACTATATTTTAACCGGATGAATATCCAAGTATATAGTTGCCTTTAAAATAAGGATCAATTTGTAAATCAATTATTTTGCTGGTCTCATTCTTCTAATTTTTATAGCCCTGTCTGTTGTTAAATCCTGAGATTTTAAATTTAATTTTTCCCGATTTATTTCTTTTTCTATCCATTCTGTTTCACTAGCAAAAGCCAGTCTATTCCTATCAATTTCATCAAAAATCACTTTTTCTTCCTCAGTTGTCAGGTATAATCCTTCTTTATTTTCATCTTTAAATTTTATCATATCTGCCCATTTCATAAGCATTGTATGCGTATTTATGACCGTTCCATATTTAAAAACAACCATGCCCTTATATAGTAAAGGTATTACAGCGTTTTCTTTCAATAATGCTGCAGAAAGTCCGGTATATCTTGATAATAAATTGTAAATTTTATCGGTATACCCACCAAATGTTCTTTCTTTTAATAAATTGTCAATCGAGTTCAGGATACTCTGTTTATAAAAATCAGTGATAATGATATTCGGAGCTTTTTCACTTAAAATAACATCAAACTCCTTTCTCCATCTAGGTATTACATACTCACGATCCTCAGTTATAGTGATTTTTGGCTGATCCGGTAACGTTTCCATATCCATTTCAAGAACGAGCATTTTGATTTTATTCCGACTTAAAATCTCCATATTATCCTGAAACTTCAATTTTAAAAGTTCTAAAAGACTGTTTTCATTAATGGCTTCTCCCTTATGCTCCAATACCACTTCCTCAATTACCATTTTTATTTTCCGGTCATAATTATTCGTTTCATTTCCTGCCATTAGCAGCTCGGCCAGTACCGCAAACATAAGTCCCAACATTAAATACATTCCGTAAATTGTAAAAAGCATTACAATATTTACAAGCAAACTACCATTTGAATCGATCAATGAAAGAAAAAGGCATCCATAAGAGCCTGCTACCCATAAACCCAAAGATTGTTTCACCTCCCGCTTACCGTATTTAATTAAGGGTATAACAAAGGAGACACAAACAGGGACAACAAACCAAATGTTCAACCCTGTCTTTATCAGGTCATTATTCATCGTTAAAAATGCAAACAGCCCGATAAAGGTTGCCAGCATAAAAGTTAAAGCGGTAATATAGAATTGCCTCCAAAAAGTCGAATTACTTTCAAAATCTTTTAGAAATAGCGGTACTGCCAAAGCAAAACCTCCCAAACCGGCAACAATCTGTACAATACTCTGAATATCCGTCTTATTTACAGCGAAATCAACTTTTAAACAGAATATCAGAAACAGAACAAGACTGACCGTAATGGCCGAAGAAGCGTTACCGCTCCTGGAAGCACTCTCAGATACCTTAAAATTTCTTTTACTTCCAGATGGTAGCCGGTTATGATTCCTTTCCTCATTATTGAATGGGTAGAATGACATGAGAATTTTTATTTGGTGATGCGCAATAGTAAATGTACGCAATTTACCATCAAATAAAATCCACTCTCTTTAAAAAATCACAAATCGTCACATATTCATTAATTTATTGGTATTCAAAAAGTAACCGGTTCATAAATCTGATTTGACTATCTCCATTACAATGGGGTGCATCAGGCATATCTTTATACTATCCCGGTCATTTTTAAGGCACGATCACCTGTCCGGTTCCTGCTCCGAACAGGCTTTTGCGGAAGCCTGCTTCCAAAGCTTTCATTGTAGTAGGGATTTCACCCGGAAAGAACGGGAAATATTGCGGTGAGTTTTCAATAACGGTTGGGCTTACAGCATTGATGCGGATACCGTTTTCCAATTCAATGGCGGCAGCGCGGACAAAGGCTTCAACCGCTCCGTTAGCCGCTGAGGCATTGGCAAAATGGCGTTGAGGTTCTTTTGTTAAAGCTCCGGTTATAAGGGTAAAAGAGCCTTTGGGATTGATATAATGCTGTCCGATCAGTACCAGGTTTACCTGCCCCATCAGCTTTCCTTCTATTCCTTTCCGGAATTCTTGATCGGTCAGACGGCTCCAGGGACCTACAAACGTTGGTCCGGCCGTGCAGATAAGAGCATCAAAAGCACCAGCTTCCCGGTACATCTTTTCAATAGCAGCGACATCGGTGATATCGGTTGGAATAGCACCGCTATTGGTATTGACGGTAATAATCTCATGTTCTTCCTGAAAGGCTTCGGTAAGGTATTTCCCCATGGTGCCCGACGCACCTACGATAATAATTTTCATATTTTATATATTAAGTTATACTTGTTTCCTGCCCACAAACCGGATGACAGCGCCCTTACCAATGTGGTAAAGCCCTTCTTCCAGCATTATTTCCTGTTCTTCCAGTATGGTTATGGCACAATGCTCAAAATCCTTTTGTATTTCATCCGTAGAAAACAGCATACCCGCGTCTTTGGGTCCGCCTACTTTCGGATTGCTGTGTACAAGCTCCAGGTGGTTTTTACTGAATGCCTCCAAAATTATCGTTCCGCCGGGCTTGAGCCATTCCAGCAGTTTTTGATGCAATGCCGCCTTTTTTGCTGCCGAAAAATGAGCATAGATAAGGGCAATCACATCGAACGATTCTTTTTCATAATGCAGCACTTCCAGATCGCCAACGTGATAATTAAGGGATACACCGCATTCTGCGGCAAGCTGCAAGGCTTTGTTTTTTGCTTCCACACTCAGGTCAAGCGAAGTAACCTGCCACCCGGACCGGGCAGCAAATACTCCGTTACGTCCCTCACCATCGGCCGGCAGCAGAATATTTCCGGGCGTTAATTGAGCGAGCTGCTCTTTAAAAAAACGGTTGGGATTTTTGCCATAGGCATATTCCGGATTTTGGTACCTGCTGTTCCAGAATGTTCTGTATTCGTCATCAAATGATTCGTTCATTTCCGGTCGTTTTAAAATTGTTCCATTATCATTTTCCGGCTTAATCCCATCCCGACAGCTGTTCCCGTTGCTACAGCATTGGCCACTGTCCGCATACGGGAAGCGTTATCCCCGCAGGCATAAATACCGCTGACGGTTGTTTCCAGTGAAGCATCGGTTTTCAGATAGCCTTCTTCCGTTAATTCGCATCCCAGCATTTCCGGTATGTTACAATGCTGTTCAAACGGACTCCGGATATACAGCGCATCGACTGCTTTCTTTGAATGGTCTTCAAATACCACATTTTGTACCTGACCGTTAGTATGCTCCAATGCCCCAAGCTCCTTTTCTTCAATGCTGATGCCGTGCTGTATAAGCTTTTCCCGTTGTATTCCGGTAAATGTTGCCGCTCCGTTTGTAAATACGGTCAGCTCTTTTGTCCAGTTGGCAATGAGTTTTGCCTGTTCGAAGGCCACTTCCCCATTCCCGATTATACCCGTTTTCCGGTTTCGTACTTCATATCCGTGGCAGTAGGGACAATGCAGTACCGATATGCCCCAGCTTTCGGCCACTCCTTTAATCGCAGGCAATACATCCCGAATACCGGTTGCAAAAATCAACTGGCTGGCCTGCCATATTTCCCCGGATTCCGTTTGTATGCCGAAACCGTTTGCCGTCTTCTCCCCGCTTACCGCTTTACCGGCAACAAATGAAACGGTATCGTACACTGCCACCTGCTGTTTTGCTATTGCAGCAATTTCTTTCGGGGTTTGTCCGTCCTGTGTCAGGAAATTATGAGAATGCGGCGTTTGCCGGTTACATGGCAAACCGCTGTCGATCACCAAAACATTTTTCAGGGCTCTGCCCAACGCCATCGCTGCGGCTAATCCGGAATAGCTTCCGCCTATGATCATCACATCAAAAACACTGTTCTTTTTCATCGTATTATTTTTTAAGTCAACATGTATGTTTACTGGCAATGCCATAGCTGCTAAAGCAAATCCGCTTTTTTGCAGGAAAGTCCGTCGTGAAAACACCGCCATCCGTTTTTAAGTGTTCTTCTTTCCGGATGCGATCCGGCCGATGATAAAATCCACCAGCGGTACACCCAGAAAAACAATCCAGGGAACCAGAATTATCGTCAGGATGAGTGTTCTCTGGTACAAAGGCAAACCGACCATTGCGCCGTTAAACAGGTACAGAAATAAGGTGATGGACGGGTAAATGACTATCCAGATTTTTAAGGCAGTCTGGAACCGGACTTTTGTTTTCATATCGCATTACTTTTGTCTGAAACATTTTCTGTGACAAAGGTATCCTGATTGAAAAGTGCTGTTATAGGATAAAAATGAAGTTGTATAGGACTTATTTAAAATGCTGCCGGAAAGCATCCGGTGTGTAACCGGTTTGTTTTTTAAAGAAACGGATAAAATAGGATACATCCTCATATCCCAATTCCCAGGCGATCTGGTGGATCAAACCGGAAGTTGCCAGCAAGTTTCGTCTGGCTTCCAGGATAATATAATCGTTGATCACTTCCGAGCAGGTTTTGTTCTGCGTCACTTTCGTAATCCCATTCAGCTGATAGGCTGTAAGGTTAAGTTTTCCGGCATAATACGAAACCTGTTTCTGTTCCGCAATGTGAACGGCAAGCAGTTCCTGCAGTTCTTCAAACCGTTCCTGCTGGTATTCGCTACCTTCGTTTGCGGATTTTTGAGGATTTTTGCTTTGTCGCAGCAATTCAATAAAAAAGATATCCAGATTGGATCGTATAACCGCTTCATAACGTTCTTCTTTTTTATGGTATTCTTCTAAAATATTAGCAAGGATCGCCAGTAGTTTTGTAAAGCTGCCGGCAGTAACCGAGCAGTAATTTTTCGCGCTGACTTTTCTTAAAACCTGACTGGCCGATTTTTCAAGCGGTACATAAAAGTCCGGAGTAAATCCGATTAAATAACCCGAACTTCCGCTTTTTAAAACCAGCTGATGCACCTGTCCCGGACGCATAAAGAAAACCGTTTGTTTCCCGATCGGATAGTCTACAAAGTCAATGCTGTGCATGCCTTCTCCTTTTTCAAGAACCAGGATATAAAAGAAACTATGACGGTGAAGTTCCTGTACCATATCGCTGCCGGACAACAATGTGGCAACATCCCGAATGTTGAAACCTTCGGAAAAATGCGGTTCATTGATCACGGCACCAAGATGTCTGACAGGAATGTTCTTCACTTTTTATAGTTTATGCTTAAGACCAAATGTAATGATTTCATCTATAATGGGCAGTAATTCCTTTCCCAAAGGTGTTAAGGTATATTCCACCCGCGGCGGAATTTCCGGATAAGCCTTTTTGCTGACGATTCCTTTTTCACACAGGTATTTCAGCTGATTGATCAGCATTTTCTCGCTGATTCCAACAATACAGCGCTTTAGTTCTCCATAGCGGATGGTTCTGGAATTGATCTGAAAGATAATCAGCATTGTCCATTTTCCACCGATGATCTCGAGCGTTTTTCGCAACGGACAGTTTTCATCCGAAATATTTATTTCCATTTTATACTATTGATAATCAGCATTTTTTTACTTTTGGTAAGTACCCTACTTTTTTGTAAGTACTTGTCCAGATGAAAGCAAATATAGAAATTTGTCCGGTATTGTTAACCCCTAAAAATATATCTTATGTCAAAAAATGTAACAATTGTCCGGTCTTATTTTACTGCGGTTTCAAAAGGCGATTTTGATACTGTAGGCGCGTTGCTGTCGGACGATGTGGTGTGGCACCAGCCTGGAAAAGGCATACAGTCCGGAACATACAGCGGTAAAGCCGAGCTGTTTGCACATCTTGGAAATTTTGCCAAATGGAGCAACGGTACTTTTGCCATAGATCATGTGGACTATCTTGCAGACAATGGCGAACTGGTTACGGCGGCGATTCACTTTAAGGCCGAGAAAAACGGGCAATCCCTTGCCATGAAAGGTGTTGATCTATTGCGGATTGAAGGTGATGTCATTAAAGAAGTCTGGTTGTTTTCTGAAAGAATTGAAGAAGAAGATGCTTTCTGGAACAGTGCTTCCGCCAGCTAATCCGGATAACCTGTAGAAACAGAAGACCGGTATTGCTAAAGCGATAGTTCCTGAAATTAAAAAAGCCTTCAAAGAAATACTTCGAAGGCTTTTTATATACTACGCTCTGAATTTTCAGACGGCAGTGCTTAATTCCATCCGCCACCTAATGCCCGGTAAATGTTAACCATGGCATTCATCTGCTTCATTTTGGTTTCTATAAGTTCAAATTTCGATTCCAAAGCATCACGCTGAGTCATTAAAACTTCCATATAGTCCGCTCTTGCCGAACCGAACAGATCGTTTGAAATTTCAATGGACTGGTTCAGCGCTTCTACCTGTTTGGATTTTAAATCGAACATTTTTTCGGTATTCTGGATCTTAGCCAGCTGGTTCGCAACCTCCACATAAGCATTTAAAATAGTACGCTCATAGTTGTAAACCGCCTGAATCTGCTTTGCATTAGCGGTATAATAAGTCGCTTTTATCGCATTTCTGTTGATTAACGGCGCGGCAATATCACCTGCTAAAGAGTAAAGCAATGATTCCGGTTTTATCAGGTAACTTGGGTTAAATGCCTGGTACCCGATTCCGGCCGAAATTCCCAATGAAGGATAGAATCTCGCTTTGGCCACTTTTACATCAAGTTTGGCTGCTGCCAGTTCCAGTTCGGCCTGTTTTACATCCGGACGGTTTTCCAGTAACTGCGACGGTAGTCCGGCATGCGTAACCGCAGGTGTCAGATTGCTGAACGTCACAGAACTTCTTTCAACCGGCTGCGGGAATCTGCCCACCAGGAAGTTGATCCTGTTTTCCGTTTCCGTAATTTTTTGCTGAATGGTATATTGTAAGCCTTTGGTATTCAAAACCTGTGCTTCAAATCTGCGGACAGCCAGTTCGTTTACTCTGGCAGCCAGTTTTTGCAGTTTTACAATTTCCAGCGCATTGGTCTGAATGTCAATATTCTGTTTTACAATAGCCAGCTGGTTATCCAAAGCCAATAATTCATAATAGGAATTCGCGATTTCGGCAATCATGTTTGTTACCGTGAAGTTTTTACCTTCAACGGAAGACAGGTATCGGCTTACAGCCGCTTTTTTAGCATTGTGCAGCTTGTTCCAGATATCGATTTCCCAGGTAGCATAAGCGCCTACCGCATAATCCTGTAACGGCTCCGGCATTTCTTTACCCGGTTTGATCTCGGTATTGGCTTCAAGGGCACCAATGTTTGTGAAACGGCCCACTTTATCAAAACCGGCAGAACCTTTAAGTCCTACAAACGGTAAATACTCTCCTTTTCGGGCTCTGATTTCGTTTCTGCTGATCTCGATTTCCTGCAGGGTAACATTCAGTTCCTGGTTTTTCACCAGTGCCGTGTCAATAAGTGCTATCAGGTATTTATCTGTAAAATATTCCTTCCACTTCATTTTACCGGTATTCACACTATCCTGTACTGCGGTACTGTTATAGGCTGCCGGAACCGTTTTGTTTTCCGGTCTTCCCAATGTTGCAGGGGCTTTACACCCCGCAACAGTTAGTAGTAAACAGCTTACGCCTATACCAATATATATATTTAATCGCTTACTCATTTTCTTCTTTTGTAAAGTTATCTATCTGATGCACAAATTCCTGTGATAAAGAACTGTCTTCTTCATCCCGTATTAATTTTCTGCCATCGGCAAATGAGCCAAAAATATAATACAGTCCCGGTACGATAATTACCCCGAAAATTGTTCCGAAAAGCATACCACCCAGTGCCGCAGAACCAAGTGTTCTGTTACCGATAGCTCCGGCTCCGCTGGCAACCATCAACGGAATTAATCCGGCGATAAAGGCAAATGAAGTCATCAGGATCGGACGGAAACGCACTTTGGCTCCTTCAATCGCCGCTTCGAGTATCGTGGCACCTTCATGGTGCTTCTGGACGGCAAATTCGACGATCAGTACGGCGTTCTTACCGAGCAGTCCGACAAGCATGATAAGCCCGATCTGAGCATAAATATCATTTTGAAGTCCCATAAGTTTCAGCAGTAAAAACGAACCGAAAACCCCAACCGGAAGCGAGAAAACCACCGCTAACGGAATAATAAAGCTTTCGTACTGTGCCGCTAAAACAAAGTACACAAACGACAATACAATTAAAAAGATGTAAATCGATTCATTTCCTTTACCCGCTTCGTCATAAGAAAGTCCTTCCCAGGCAATGTCATAACCTTTTGGCAATGATTTTTTAGCAACCTCACGAACTGCCTGAATGGCTTCGGCTGTAGTATAACCTTTTGCCGGAAGTCCCTGTATCGCTGCCGAGTTGTACATATTATAACGGGTAATCTCATTTGGTCCCTGTGTTTTTTTCAATCGCATAAATGCCGAATACGGTACCATTTCGCCATGATCGTTTTTAATATACAGGTTTAAGATATCCGACGGAAGTCTTCTGAACTTAGGATCCGACTGCACGTAAACTTTAAAGAAACGTTCAAATTTAATGAATCCCTGTTCGTAAGTACTACCAATCAGAATGTCAAGGTTTTCCATCGCCTTACCGATAGACACTCCTTTTTGCATCGCCAGCTGGTTGTCTATTTCCAGTTCATACTGAGGATAGTTGGCCGCGAAGAACGTGAACAGACCGGTTAGCTCTTTGCGTTTACCCAAGTCTTCCATGAACTGTTTGTTCACTTTATCAAAGTCTTTATAGTCTACCGTAGTACTCTTATCCAGAAGACGCATCGAGAAACCGCCCGAAGAACCAAATCCCGGAATTGCCGGTGGTTCGAAAAATTCAATTTTCGCACCAAGTCCTTTGGTTTTTTCTTCCAGTTCTTCCATGATTTCAGTAACCGTATGATCCCTGTCTGACCATTCTTTAAGGTTAATAAGACAGGTACCGGCATTGGATCCCCTACCTTCTGTCATGATCTCATAACCGGCAAGAGAAGATACTGATTCTACACCATCTACATGCTCACAAATTTTCTGTAATCGCTGCGATACCTGGTTGGTTGTTTCCAGTGTCGATCCCGGAGGTGTCTGAATAATCGCATAAATAGTACCCTGATCCTCACTTGGAATAAATCCGGACGGAAGAATCTTATTCACATAGAAAGTACCTGCACAGAATGCAATCAATACTCCGAATGTCAGCCATCTTCTGCTCACGATCGATTTCAGTAAGGTTACATATTTTCCGGTCATTTTATCAAAGACACGGTTAAAACTGTCCAAACCTTTCGTCAATAAATTCTTTTTGGTTTCTTTTCCATGGTTGTTTTTCAGCAACATCGCACACAATACCGGTGTAAGGGTAAGCGCAATCAAGGCCGAAATAACAATTGAACTGGCCATCGTAATAGAGAACTGGCGGTAGAACGTTCCTACCGGACCGGACATAAAGGATATCGGTACGAATACAGACACCATTACGGCAGTAATCGCGATAATAGCTCCACTAATTTCACCCAACACTTTTTTAACAGCCTGGTATGGCGTTATGTGCGGATATTCTTCAAATTTGGCATGCACTGCCTCGACGACGACTATCGCATCATCGACCACAATACCAATGGCCAGTACCAATGCAAACAGGGTTACCAGGTTGATCGAGATTCCGAAAAACTGGATAACAAAGAAGGCACCGATTAAGGAAACCGGAACCGCTAATATCGGGATCAGCGTGGAACGCCAGTCACCGAGGAAGATAAATACCACCAGAGCAACCAGTATAAAGGCATCTCTTAAGGTATCGATTACCTGCTCCATAGAGGCATCCAGGAATTTCGATACGTCATAACTGATTTTATAATCCAGTCCCGGAGGGAAGGTTTCTTTCATTTCCTCCAGTTTGGCTTTTACCTGTTTGATGACATCGTTTGCATTACTTCCGTAGTTTTGTTTTAATACGATTGAGGCAGAAGGGTGTCCGTCTAAATTGGAATAGATATCGAAGAATTCACTACCCAGCTCTGCTCTTCCGATATCTTTCAGGCGTATGCTTTCTCCTTCGGCATTAGCACGGATAATTACATTTTCATATTCCGAAGGCTCACTATATCGTCCTTTATAGGTTAAAACGTATTCCAGCGATTGTGCCTGGATACCGGAACTCTGCCCGATACGTCCCGGACGACCAACGATACTCTGCTCGCCGAGCGCCTTCATCACTTCATCTACAGAAACATTATAAGCTCTCATACGGTCCGGATTCAGCCAGATACGCATTGCATAGGTTCTACTACCCAATATCTGAGACCGGGCTACCCCTTTGATCCTGTTGATCTCCGGAAGCATTTTAACGTTGGCATAGTTGTACAGGAATTTTTCATCCATGTTTTTGCCTTTAGCATACAGGTTGATATACATCAGCATACTGGGCTGGATCGGTGTAATAACAACCCCTTCCCTTTGTACCAGTTCGGGTAGTAACGGCATTACCTGATCCACCCTTGTTTTGACCCTTACTACCGCCTGGTTCGGGTCGGTACCCGGTTCGAAAATGATTCTTAATGTGGCTTCCCCTGCACTGGTGGCATCGGTAGCCATATAACGCATATCCTGAACACCGTTGATGGCATTCTCCAAGGTGATCAATGTTGATTTTACCAATACGTCTGCACTGGATCCCGGATAGGCAATAAAAATATTTACTGTCGTTGGTGCAATATCCGGAAATTGCGATGTTGGCAATTGTTTAATTGCCAGGGAACCCATAAAGACAATCATAATCGAAATTACAATCGCAAATACAGGTCTATGTATAAATTTACTAAACATGTTTTCTCTTTTTAGTTATTCGATTACTCTGCATATAGCTCCAAATGCGACATAACATATTCAGGCTTCTCTAATTTGTAGTTGATTTTTTCATTTTCTTTTACAAGACGTATTCCTTCAAGAAGTACTTTGTCGTTTAGCGACAAACCGTTTTTGATGATGAAAAGATGCGGCAATTCGGCTCCAATTTCAATCTCTCTTGATCGCAATACATTGTTTTTATCCACTACATACACATACTTTTTGTCAAGTACTTCAAAAGTTGCCTTTTGAGGAATCAGGATAGCATTTTTAAGCGGCATTCCCATTTTGATATTACCGGTTTCACCGTGTCGTAACAGTCCTTTAGGGTTAGGGAAAGTTGCTCTGAACGCAATGTTTCCGGTTTCATTATTGAATTCTCCTTCAATAGTTTCCACCACACCGGAATAGTCAAACAATTTATTGTTTGCCATTAACAGGTTTACTTTTGGTGCATTATCGCTTTTTACCTTGGCTTTATAATCCAGATATTCTGCTTCCGGTACATTATAGTACACCCACATTTTACTGTTATCAGACAGGTTTGTCAACAAATCACCTTCTTCAACAAGACTTCCCGGTCTTACGTGAAAACGGTCGATGATCCCGTCAAACGGTGCTCTGATTTCGGTAAATCCAAGATGAACCTGCGTTAACGCTAATTCGGCTTTCGCTTTATCGAATTTGGCTTTAGCCATAGCCAGCTCATTCGGAGCGACTACATTTTTATCGGCAAGTCGTTTGGTGTTTTTATATTCAATTTCAGCAAAGCTGGCTTCAGCCGCAGCTTTCTGCGTTTCTGCCTGATACAGTTTAGGCATGATCTGGAATAACAGTTGTCCTTTTTTAACAAACTGTCCTTCGTCTACATAAATTTTTTCCAGATAACCTCTTTCCTGAGCTCTCAGCTCAATATGACGAATGGAATGAATCTGACTGACATAGTCTTTTGTAATCAGGGTATCCTTTTGGATGGGATTCGTAACTAAAAATTTTACTTGTTCTTCTTTTTCTTGTTCTTTTTTTGACGTACAGGCAATTGTGCACATCAAGGCACACAACCCCGAGAGCATGAGGATTCTCTTCATAGTAATTTTGCTTTTAAGCAGTATGGTTTTTATTGATTTTTTTTAGACAGGTCACAGCAAACACGGCCAGCATTCCTAATTAGTGTTAACACCAAAGAATGACGGATCGGGCAGTGACAAACTGAAACGGAAATAAAGGGCAATATAGAATTGCCTGTAGTGTATTAAATCAAATCCTGATTACCCGAAATACGATGTACTTCTTACAAGAGGGCAGAAAAGAAAAATGCTTATCCAGAAAAGATAAGCGTTTGTTTATATCGCGGGAACCGATTTCCGGTACCTGAATACATAAAAGGGTGGTAAAGAGTGCACCTGAAGCGATTATTTTTTTTGAGGCAGCTAACTCATTTTCTTCATTCTCATTATCGTTGTGGTCATGATGAGAATAGGTTTTATTGTTTAGTTTCTCAAAATAGCACAAAGCATAATTGGTCACATCACTTTGTGAACCGGATATGCCTGCTGCCTGAAACTGCTCAATATTTTTTACAGTCGTATAGTTAATATACTCCCCCTGACCAGCTAGGGCAAAGGATTGCACATATCCGCTCAACAGGAAAATTAACAGCGATGTAAAAATGCTAATTTTTAACTTCATAATACGGCACCAAAATTATACAAAGTTCTTACACCAGCAAGCACTATTCACTTTAATAATTTGTTAAAATTTTAATGTAACCGTCAAAAAGTAACAAATGCCGTCAAAACGCACTATTACTGAAAAAAGCCCCGTAAAAAGCCTGTTTTACACCTACTCCGCAGGAAAAAATATAGCCGCCGGGATATTCACAATCAGAGGTCTGTTGCCTGTTCGTATTGGTATCCCAATCTGGCAAATTCTTTTTCGAGTTTTATTCTGAGCGCCAGCGGATGTATAAAAAACACATATTCATCACATTGGGTGTTCACAAACCCCAGCTGGAGATTATAAAAATGGAGTGCCTTGTCAAAGTCTATAAAAACAGTTCCATAGCTGATGGCCGCTTCCTCCGGATAGTCTGATGCAGAAGGCAGGATAACATCGATATCGAAATTTGTTTTCAGACTGTGTTTTATAGCCCATTCCAAATCCCCTATTTCCTGCTTCCAGTCCATACGCCACAAAAACGGGATGTTATGTTCTTCACAGAGGTAAATGATTTCATACAGCGGGTCGTCTTTGTCCTTTTGCTGATTGGTCATAAGGTGGTGCAGCAAGGCGATATACTCCGGTCCCAGACACATCGGCATGGCGCCCAGTAGCGAACAGATCTTTCCGCAGGCGATATCTTCCTGTTCCTGCAGATATTGTTTGTTCATTTCAAAAATGACCCGCTCGAGTATTTCAAAATAGCGGATGGCCTTTTTGTACTTTTCCCGCTCTAAAATCAGCACCTCATAAGCTTCCGCGTCATATCCATTCTGATCCTGGGTGAATAAAACAGGAGCCAGACGGCCGTCTATCGTTTCTATTAAATCAAAATGGTAAAAGTCAAAGCTTCCATCCTGTGTTTCTTTGATGATCCCTATCCTCGGGCACGCACCCGGTTCTGCATCCTGCTGCCGGAACTGCCATTGAAAATCACGAAACCAGATTCTGCTGTCTTCTTCAACCGAATAATAGTTACTGTATTTTTCCCTGATTAACGGCAGGTTTAATATGGATTCCAGAATCTCCCGGCTAACTATTTTGTCAAACTGTTTCCGGTACCACTCCATTTCAGAATAGTGTTCCAACAGTTTTTTCCAACGATCTTTCAAAAAAAGCCGGTAGGTTAACGGAGCGCTATTATTGAGCAACAGCCAGTCTCCGTCCGGAAACTGACGGAATGCCATAGCAAGTTTATAGTGCTTTTTACCCATGATTTTTTCCCAGAGTCCACCCTTATGGTTGCTGAAATATACCATGCAGACATGTTCCTGTTTGTATTGTACATACACACAGTATGAAAACGGCTGCCCGATCTCTACCAATACCCTGTAAAAAGAATCCCCTTCCCAATATTCCAGAACTTGCTCCTGCCCTTTTTGCGGCACAAATCCCGTCAACACATTGCTATCGCCAAAACGCTGCAGGTTTTTTGCACTGATCGCATCATCCGTAAAGAAAAACGGAATGGCAGTCTCTTTGGATTCCTTTTCGATCTTTTCCCGGATTAGCGGTTTTCCGGATTCCAGCGCTTCGAATATTTTACAATAATTAAGACGGTCCTTCCAGGAGTACAGATCGTCGATTACCTCGATTTCTTCGGCTACAAACTCCGGAAGAAATGTGCTCCGAATGGGTTCGGGGTTCTCAAAATCGTCAGTATCGGCTATTTCATCCCACAGCAGGCATTCGGTGGTGATATGTTCCCCGCTGGTGAATCGTTCAAAATCTACCCCATAATCGGTAATCAACAATACCTTTGCCCGGATTGCCCCTTCAACATTCAGGTTTCCGTGGTTATAGTCGCCCCAGAACAATTCTTTACAGGTCATGTGTCCGACTACATAGATTTCCTGGCCACCAACAACGATATTATCGGCTTTCAGGTTTCCTAAAACGACCAGACCGGTAGCACCGTCCGTTACCCGGTTACAGCTATTACGAATCCTGCAATTACCGGTGACCAGTATAAAGTATATAAAGACATCCGGGGCATTTTCCCCGATAAGACACTTTAGCGGATCATCCAGATCCAGCAGCACTTCCAGATCAAGATCCCCTTCACAATAAAAAACATATTCTTCTGCAATTTCGGATTCACTTCCATTGAAAGGCGCATACATGGATTTTTCCGGTATCAGGTGTCTGATTTCATCATATTTTACGATGCTGCAATTCTTGTGTTCCATCTCTTATGTTTGTTTTTATTCTATATGAGAAATGGGGGCAGGTTATCTGTAAAAGCTGAATTGACAGGGAGGTATTCAATCAGGTTTACTGAAAAGTGAATGGTAATCCATCCCAGCTGCTGCAACCGGATATGCCGTACTAAAAAGAACAGCATTATGTATAAGACATCTTTTTCTGTTATTATATTCTACCGATGATCCAGTATTGCGTCCCGTCAAACTGTACGACAAGTCCTTTCATCGATACATTTATAAAAATACTGGTAGGTCCCGCCTGGTTATCGATCAGCAACGTTGGTGCAGACAGGTAAACGTTATTGGCCGTCGCATCCGTTTTTTTTACGGTAAATTTTTTGCCGGTTCTGGGAGCAACCGGTAAAAAAACGGTCACTGCTCCGGAACCAGCATTGATCAGTATGGTTTCATCCGATTCCAGTGCGGTATAACTGGTTACCGGTGCCTGGCTGGTCATGGCATTGAATGCCGGAATGATATCGCCCTGACTGTTCGTTCCCAAGAGGCTCGTACCGGGTAAATTGGTGATACGCACACCGGAAGTACCGCCCGCAATACTTTTTACTTCCAGTGTATTTGCCGGAGTTGTTGTATTGATTCCGATATTCGCATAACCAGCAGCATTCACATTGGTTCCGTAAATAGTATTACCGATATTCAACTGATTGTTGCCGGTAGTAACCACAGCTTTCGTCAGGTTACCGATAAAAATATTGCCGGCACCGGATAGCAGATTATCGCCGGCACTGGTACCGACAGCAACATTATTACTACTGTTTGCCGCCGGATTTCCTGCCAGATTCTCCAACGCCTTTGCTCCGATAGCTGTATTATTATCACCTCTCACGTTCTTATTCAATGAAGAAGTTCCAATAGCCACATTATTTGCACCATAACTATTATTGTAACCGGAATATACTCCTATTCCGGTATTATAATTCCCCGTAGTATTATAATATAAAGCATCATGCCCTATAGCAGTATTCATACGTCCTGAAGTATTATTTACCAGCCCGCTATTTCCTACTGCGGTATTACTGTCGCCAGAAGTGTCATTAGCTAAAGTATTATTTCCGATAGCTATATTATAGGCCGCTGTAGTAACAGTATTTAATGTATAATAACCTATTGCTGTATTCTCACTCCCGGTAGTAACCGATTGCAGGGAATTACTCCCTATAGCTGTATTCCCAACTCCTGTAGCTGCTAAAGGCAGACTTGCGCTACCTAAAACAGTGCGGGTTGTACCTAATGTTCCGGCAACAGCATTGTTCCGTTTCCATACCAGATCCGTATTATCTGTGGTTCCGATAAAATGGGTTCCGGCAGTCGTGCCGCTATTGCCTGTTGTATTCCAGGTATAAGCCGAACCGCCGTCCATTGTTGTCCAGTTCGTGCCGTTCCAGTAGTAATATCCGGGCATAACGGTATTGGGTGCCGTACCGGCTGTAGCGGTATTGTAAATCAGTAAACCTGTTGCCGGTGCCGTAATGGTCGCAGCATCTGTAGTACCGGTCAAAGCGATCCTTGGAATCAGCAAGCCTTTACTGGAACTGCTGACATCCAAAACAGCTGACGGATCCGGAGCCGCTATCCCGATACCCACCTGGCAATAAACCGTATAGTTTAGCAGCATGGCTGCTATTATAAAATATTTTCTCATACCCTAATTTCAATTTGTTTATGATCGCGTAAGTCATCATTTTTAGCTTTATTCCAAAAGCGGTAAAATCCAACCATTAAAACCGGAACAAGACCAAAAGAGCATTGTCCTGCCTCCGGAAGGATCCTTACATCCTGTTTACAATCCAGTATTTACTAATGCCGTCAAACTGTACCACTATACCTGCCATGGAGGTGCCTATCGTGATGCTTGCCTGGTTATCTATCGTTGCTCCTCCTGCTGCTGCTATTACCATATTGCTTGACGTGGCATCTATCTTTTTAATAATAAACCTTTTACCGGATACCGCTCCTGCTGGTAGCACCACTGCCACCGGTGCGGCAACATTCATCAGAATGGTTTCATCCGCCAGCTGCACTTCATAATAGCTAACCGTTACGATTTTAATGGCACTAAAAGTCTCTATTATATCCCCCTGACTGTTTGTTCCCAACATACCGGCATTCGGAAAATTCGTTAACCGTAAACCGGAAGTATTGGCAGCACTGCTTCTTACTTCCAAAGCATTACCGGGATTTGCAGTGTTAATCCCGATATTCGCATAACCACCGTTATTGACATTGGTTCCGTAAATATTACTGCCAATATTCAATATATTACTGCCAATACCGCCCGGAGCCGCAGACATCACATTCGCTCCGATTAAAATATTATTGCTGCCTATAAACAAATCCATCCCCACATTAGTACCAATAGCAACATTGTTATGGCTGTTTGTTCCTGCCGGATCCTGCAGGCTAAAGAGTGCGCCGGATCCTATCGCTACATTATTGTTTCCTGCGCTACTATTATACAATGACTGATAGCCTACCGCAGCATTATAAGTTCCTGTGATATTACTAAAACCGGCATTACCTCCCATTGCGGTATTATAAGACGCTGTTGTATTGTGATTCAAAGCCTGAAACCCTAAGGCTGTACCCATACGCCCGGTCGTATTGTCCACCATAGCCATATTACCTACAGCAGTATTGGAGTCCCCACTGGTTGTATTATATAAAGCGGTATTTCCGATTGCGGTATTATAAGGCGCTGTGTTCTTGCTCAGTGTGTTATACCCTATAGCTGTATTCCCTCCTCCGGTAGTAACCGCTGTCAGCGCATTGCTTCCTATTGCGGTATTTCCGGTTCCGGTTGCCGCTAACGATAAACCGCTGTTCCCGAAAGCGGTATTGGTTGAACCGATAAATCCGGAAACAATGTTGTTTCGTTTTAGTACCACATCTGTATTATCTGTTGTTCCTATAAAGTTGGTTCCTGCCGTTGTACTGCTGTTACCGGTTGTATTCCAGCTATTCGCAGCGGTCGCGCCATTGTCTAATGTTGCCCATTTTGTACCGTTCCAATAGTAATATCCGGGTACAACGGTATTGGGCGCCGTACCGGCTGTAGCGGTATTGTAGATCAGTAATCCTGTTGCCGGTGCCGCAATGGTTGTGACATCCGTACTACCTGTCAAGGCTATTCTCGGAGCCAGAAACCCTTTGTCGGAACTGCTTACATCCAAAGCTGAAGAGGCTTCCGGTGTGGTCGTTCCGATCCCGATCTGGCTATTGGCAGTATACCCCAACAGTATAACCGCCATCATAATGTACTTTTTCATATAAATGTTTTTCATTTTGTTTTTTATCTGCGCGATATTGTCTTTAGCAGTTTGGTATACTGCTATTTGTTTCTTTATTCTTAAAATCTCTGGTGATTCAAATGCTGTTTTAGTTTTTATCTTTTACGGAATCCGGTGTCGCAGTTCCGGTAGCTGCCTGACTAAGTCCATAAAACCAGCATACCGTAAAGATTTAGTAATCGTGCTTTTTTTCATATCCAATCCTTATTATTTAAAGTAGTCCGCCTGTATTCTTTTATCAATATCATTGTCAAAATGAGCTATTTCCAAACTGTCTAACTGTGTTTTTCAATACGGTTAACACATAATTTTTTTACTATTTACGATCAAAGGTAAAACCACCTAAAAAAACCAGCCGACAAAAAGGTCAATACTTTGGATGACAAATAGTAAAATCACTTTAAAACATCACTAAACAACTATTAATCAAGACTATAATCTTAAAACAAGCCTAAAAAACCCTGTTTTTTATCCGAAACAACAATGCACAACAAGCCAAGCACTCGGAAATACGCAAAATAATATTCCGGATGCTACACTACTAACCATCAAGGATTTACCTCCTGAATTTCAACTATTTTTTCTAATGGAATTTTGCCACGAAAGGATCTCTTTTTTACATCACAAAACCTGTTATTTGTAAGGAAAGAAAAGAAAAGCCGCACTCAAACAGGCATTTAACCAATGTTTTTAAATTTCCCAATTTCAACCTTAAAAACACCAGACTTTTCTTCACTTCCTCTTCCCAACTAATAATGACAGTTATTGGCTTATAAAAAATATAATCGTGACTTGAACTTTCTTTTAAAATACAGTAAAGAAGAAGAGCCAAACAACGACTGTTTATTTAACCCATTTTCTGAATAAAGCCCCCCTTCTTCAAAAAATTTTCAGGACTCTCCTTTTTACTATATAACCAAATAATGAGAATAACCCTTTCTTATAATCATTATTTATATTGATCCCGGTAAGCTAACCGGTTTACTCTTTTTACTTGTTAGCTGGATGTTGTTTTCACTTTTTTCAGGAACAAAATTTCTTGCTAATGAAGATTTTATTACCTGTAAATACGTAATAAAACATAAAGGTATTTACTTACAATACTGTTCAGTATAAATACGTAAAGAGCTTATTTCTTTAACAAAACTATAGCCTTTAAAAAGAAACTACCTGCAAAATCATAAACACTTCAAGTGACAAATTGTAAAATATTTTCAAATAAGTAAAAAAATAATTTTAACTACTTGAAAAACAGTTATTTATAAACATTATTTTTTAACAAAAAATTTACATTTTGTCTCAAAAAAATTTATATTTACGTAATATTCTGATCTGTTCATGAAGATTTTTGATGTCATATTGCTCTCAGTTCCTATTTTTTCTTCACTGACATGTGGTGCCATTTTTTTTGTCTCCTATCAGGATAAGCTTACCCCGGTTGAAAACACCATTAAAAAGCTGTTGGTTTGCTATTTTCTGATGATGATTTTCTTATGGTTTAAGTTTGAGATCTATGTATCGCTACAGCAAACACTCCGGTATATCATCCCTTTGTATTGCCTTGTTTTACAAACCATCAATGTTGTTTTTTATAATTTTATTTATGCCTTAACGCCTTTGGGCAAACGGAAAACCATTCCTCTTTTTCATTACCTGATTCCCTGTATTCTCTTTGTGATAGTGTCTGTTATCACCTTTGCTCACTATATCCATGATCCGGAATCGTTTATACCCCGAAAAGATGCTTTTATATTCCTGCGTCCGTATATCGTTATTTCCACCATTGTCTATATGATAATCTATATCGGCTTGTGTGTAAAACGGGTTTATCAATACCGCCAAAGCATTATCCTGCAATACGGAAAAGAGAAATGGGAATCCATGCACTGGCTGTCCTTAGTAATTGGTTTGAGAGTCCTGTTTTTCGTTGTTTTTATTATAGACCTTATTTTTCATATCAGGAATTTCGCGTTACTCATTTCATTTATTTCGACACCGTTACAGCACATACTTATAGTTTATAATATTATCCAGCGTAATTACCTGCTGTATACCCCGAAGCAAACCCAGACCATACTGGTTACTTCCGGCAATGTACTGCAAATCAAAAAGAGGAAACGAAAACGGGATATTTCCGAAAAAGAAGCCATGGCTTTAGGAGAGCGGCTGATTGTGCAATCTGAATTTGAAAAGTACTTTAAAGAAAACAAGCCGTACCTGGATCCTCAGTTTAAAATCACGGATTTAATCTTTCCATTCCATGTAAACCGGACCTATCTCTCCACTTTTATTAATAAAACCTATGGCATGAATTTTAGCAATTATGTCAATAACTGGCGGTTAATGGAAGTCAAACGGCTTGCCCGGCTGCCTCAAAATAAAGACAGGGATATTGCAGAACTGGTCGCAGAAGCCGGTTTTGGAAGTTTCCGAAATTACCTGAGGGTGAAAAAAGCGGAAGATTCCGATAATAATCCTGTAAACGACCAATACTAATTTTTAAAAGATGGATTTAAAGAATACCATACTGATCATGTCTTTTTCGGCACCTGTCTTTTCAGCGTTGTTCTGTATTGTACTGCTATTGTTTAAATTAAACAAAACCAATACCGCTCAACTGAGAAGGCTCATCCGGCTGCTGGTATTTTTCTATACCCTGTTAGGACTGTTCTTTATTATTATGGCTTTATACTATTTTAACAGAATGGCTTATCTGTATATGGTTTCGATTGATTTCCTGTCCAGTTTGCTGCTTCCTGTAATGCTATACCATATTATTTTTAAGCTCACCCGAGTACGGAAACAGGAGCCTTTCCCGATACTGCACTATGTTTTTCCCATTATCCTGTATATCGTACACACCTTGTGGCTCACCTTTATCCCGCTGGATGTAAAGCTGTTACTGGTAGAAAAAAGGGTTTTCTTTGTTGAAGAATACGAATGGTTTTCGGCTTTTGACAGTTTTCGTTTTTTTATCCGGGCAGTGATCGGGATTTTTTACCTGTTGTTATCGGTTAAAAGAACCCGGAAATACCAGGAGAACATCATTAATTACTCTGCCGATATCGGGCAGACTTCCCTGCGATGGGTCTATCAGATATTCCTGTGTATCATTATCCTGTTACCGGTTCCGCTATTGTATTATTTCTCTAAAAGCGGTAGTACAACAGAGTATTTGCTGATTATCCTGCCTAATTTTTTTACCATATTTTTAAATGTGGTTATGTGCTACAATATCTTTACCAATAATTTTATACTGCTCACAGAAAATATTGTGGTCAAGCAATTTAAAGCGAAAGATAAAGACAAGGACAATAGCAAAACCAATATCGACCGGCAGCATTTTGAAAAATATATTCATGAAAAGAAACCCTATCTGGAACCTAAGCTGAAAATTACGGATCTGACACTGGAACTGGGTACCAACCGCAGCTATCTTTCTGCCTTTATCAATACCAATTACAACATGAATTTTAGTGCTTACATTAACAAATGCCGTATAGCGGAACTGGAAATCATGCGGGAAGATCCCGCCTATGCCGACCTTCCGGAAATCGAACTGATCTACCTGTCCGGATTTAGTAATTACCGTGGCTATAAAAGAACAAAAGAACTTTTTGAAACGGTTTCTTAGAGAATCGCTTTAGCAGTAATCAAAAAGATATTTCATTACGGCTGTTTTATCAAAATATACTTTCTCATTTGAAGGTATTGGTGGTAATTCTTCTGATAAATATACGTCTTCTTGTAATCCTACTTTTAACTTCCCGACATAATATTTATACTCATTCCTGCCCTTAAATAGTTGCTATATAGATTTCTATCGTTACTAATTCACTTTAGTCAATATTATATCGGTTGGAATTGTGAATGTACTCGGTTCATCTGATCCCCGCATCCCCATAGGTAAAGTTACTTTCCATTTTGCTGTAAGTGGATTAGAATTCGCATTTATTGTAAATACAAGATTACCTTCTATCCCCATTTGATAATTAGGATGTAATGACCCAGCAACATCAAATATTGTTCCTGTCATCTTATAACTCTCCAATGCTTTTCCAGCAGCAATAATTGTTGGCCATGGTGTCGAAGAGCTACCTATATTAATTTGTGAGGTATATATTACTGACTCATTGGGTTGCCCATAATTCTGAACCATTTTGTAATGGCCGCTTAATTCATCATGAAACATTTTTTTTGAAGTACTTGTTGCCGGATATTCAACTTTCGTTTTCTTCCATAGCTGTAATACAAAAGTTTGATTACCATTTTGATAAATCCATGTACCTATAAATGGGGTAAAATAATTATTTACATCTTTATAATAATATGTGAATAAATTCCCTTCTTTATTATTAGGATTATAATATTGTTTTAACTCTACTATCTTCTCTTGCTGTGCATGACAAAATTGTAAAGCAAACAACAATACAAATAATTTTAATATCTTTTTCATAATATATTATTTTTTAATCTGTACATGGTTTATTTTTCACGACTCCTTTAGAATCAACCTCCAGTTTTTCTAAGGTTGTAAAATCTGCATTTATTTCAAATAATGATATTCCTAAATTTGCCTCTTTTATAAAATTCAAAAATGCTTTTTTATCGTCATTAGGATTACTATTTACTTTTATACTTCCTTCTTCAATTTCATAGTACTTATCTTTTATCATCTTCATTTTCATCAGTCTTTTTGTATCAACAACGGTTCCTACTGGTTGATCAAATGGATAATAATGAAATTCTTTTAGACAAGAGACACAATCTATAGTCATTGCATATCGCGTGCCATCAGCTGTAAATACATAAAAAACAAATTCATTAGCATCAATATGATTATTTTGCACTAATCTACTAATTGTGGCAATATCATTCCAAGAAAAAACAGAATATGTGCCATTGCCATCGGGACCATAAGCATCATGAGTATGTGCCAGCATTTCATATTTATATGCCGGGTTTATATCAATATTAATAATTCCTGCAGTTCCTGATGGTATGTTTTGAATTGGATTTACAGAAGTTGCTGTAGCACTCTTATCTATAAAAATACCGTTTTCATGATTTTCCGAGGTAGTCTCTGCCAAGTTTATTAATTTCTGTTTTAATTCCGGAAATTTTGCCAATTGCTTATTGATTTTTTTACAATTAGAAAGTACTTCTTCTTCCCCTTCCAACACCGGCACTGTTGTAAAATCAGGACAACGCGGACAAGGATTCGGCGGTGTCAGCCCATCATCATTTCCGGGTTCGCCATCACCGCCGCCACCTCCGGTACCGCCCATACCATCACCACCGGAATATTGTCCGGCGCCGGCACCAAAACTGCCGCCTCCGGCTACCATATCGCAGGTCGTGGTGGTTACCTCAAACAAGTGGTTCGGGTTGTTGCAATACTGAGTCGCCACATGCGGTGTGGTCGATCCGCTTCCCGACCAGGACTGGTCACACATCATCACTGTTGCCGTAACACAGACTATTTTTTTCCCTGCCAGCTCTGCATTGTATTCAATTGGTGTAATGCGGATCGCTCCGCTAAAATAAAAGGATTCGTGCGTGACACTCGGAACGATAGGTACTTCCGGAGTATATTTTACGATAAAAGCCCTGGTTGAGCCTGGATTATCCGTATGGATCACCAGGTTTTCAAAACAGGTACTGTCCGGTGTTTCCCGGACGATCTGAAAGGTATAGGAGGTTTTCCCTTCTTTTTCGATGACAATCGCTTTATCCGGTAAAATCGTAAAGCCGTATTGGGCTTCCATGATTGTTCCGGAGAAGCTGCCTTTGCCGTGTTTGCCTTTGTTTAAGCCGGAAAGTGCCTGTACAAAGGGCTGTTCCTTTGAGAGCGCTTCAAAAGTGCTGTTGCGTATGGCAAGCCGTTCCCGGTAAGCATTCTTCTGAATAACATCTTCTTCCAATTCACATCCGGTGAGCAATCCCCCAAGTATAAACAATACGGCATAACAAATGGTTTTAATTTGTTTTTGATTCATAATCTCGCTTTTAGATTTACAAATAGTACCTGTTTACCGGGCAGTACTTTTGTGGGTTTACACAAAAAACACCCGGTGCAGCAAAAAGGCTATTCCTGTTGCTGTTTGTTTCGGTTATATGGGGAACGATAACCGTATGTTATTTTAATGGGGAGTGTATGTTGTTGTTTTACAACAGGATAAACATAAAGCTTTATTTTGAGATATACAAATAATATTTAGAATAATGTTTAAAAAAAACAAAATACTGCGCTATAGTTATTACATTTCTACAGGTATTTTTTTAGCGGAGGTTTTTCTTATTCCGGTAATAAAGCGAAAAAGGATGCCCCAACCGCAGCAGCAGCAAGACCAAAAGCAGTAAGATTCCTTCTGCAACCGCCGCTTTGACATGGTGTTCCAGCAAATAGAAGCCGCTTATGACCACAAATCGTGAGGCCATTAAAAAACAGCCCCATACAAATGCAGCCGGAAACAATATTATAACAGTATTTAAAACGGTCACGATTCCCAATACCATAATCCCCTCAGTAGAAAAACCACATTCATAAAAAATGGCAACCAGGCTGGGCTTTCCGGTAATCAGGTCAATGCCTTTGAACAGTTCTTCAATTACTAAAAATACCGTGAGCAATATGCTGATATACCGCCCTAATTTCCCCGTTACCCTAACCCTTTTAGCTTCCATATCAATCTCTTTTTTCGTATTGCTACCTGTAATTCCTTTTTAAACGTCATGTTATAACCAACCACTTTTATTAAAAGAAGGGGCATAAAGCCCCTTCTTTAATTTACCACTGGTTGCAGTCCCGTGGTAAATCCTAAAAACCAAAAAAAACTAACTTCCTGCTAAAGCTATTCACTTTGTGTGACCCTACCGGTCAACACTATTCTTACTAAGATCTCCAGTGTCCTCATAAATATAGCACCTCTTCCCTGTCACGTTCTTCTAAGATCACATCATACTATTATGGCCAAACAAATTGATTTCTTAAACCCCCATTAAAAAACCGCGATGGTACCATAAATCAAGACAATGCAGGAAAGAAGGCTATATCAAAACAACAGATTGGTAAATCTTACTAATACAGTCTATTTTATTTATTCTTTTTCCGGTGCCTGATCTTTCAGGATAATAATGAATTCGGAACGCCGGTTAAGCTCATGTTCGGCTTCTGTACATTTCACACCATTACCGCAATTGTTAATCAGCTGTGACTCTCCATAACCGTCACCCCAAATTCTTTCCGGAGAAATAGCACCTTTATGGATAATATAATCGATGGTCGCTTTTGCCCTGTTTTTGGATAGCCTCATGTTAAAGTCATCCTTCCCTCTGCTGTCTGTATGCGAACGGACCTCAATGGAAATACTCGGACGGTTCTTAATCAGGTCAATCACTTTATCCAGTTCTTTTTCGGATGATTTCCGGATGCTGTAGCCTCCGTAATCAAAATAAATCGGATTCAGTTTTAGTTTTTCCGTAAGGTCATCCCCTTCTTTCAGGGTTACGACCTTATCATCCACAATTACCGACAGTTCGTTAAACAAGGCTACCGATATTTCTTTACGTTCTGAAATTTTCACCCCGTCCACAAGCACTTTCTCGGAAGCATATCCTTTCTTTTTAAACAGGAACGTATGGTTTCTGAGCGGTGGCAGATCCAGTGTATATTTTCCGAGTGAATCCGTTAAAACCGTTTTGATTTTTTCATTCCGTTCGTTGAAAATAACCACGCTCACGCCGGCTATCGGCTCCGTTGTCATGCTGTCTTTTACCGTACCGAAATAAACGGCATTCAGGTTAAACGGAAAGCGGATCGGCTTGTTTTCCAGAAATTCATACAGATCATCATCGCCGCTGCCGCCCGGTTTGTTCGAGGTAAAAAAGCCTCTTTTTGTTTCGTTGTCAATCACGTAGGCAAAATCGTCATAGACCGAATTAACCGGTTCGCCGATATTGACCACCACATAGGTACCGTTACTGTCTTTTGCCGCAGCAAAAATGTCCAGACCACCCATACCGGGATGCCCATCTGAAGCAAAATATAATATTCCGTTATCGTCTACAAAAGGAAAGGTTTCCCTGCCCAGTGTGTTGATCTTGTCGTCCAGTGCTTCCACCTTTGATTCCAAACCGCCGCCTTTTTTCCTGTTTACCACATAGATATCGGTATTTCCCATCTTATTTTTCCGGTTGGAAACAAAAAACAACTGGCTGTCGTCCGGGCTTAGAGCCGGATGTCCGGAAGAAGCGCCATCTACATTTATCGGATACGGAAGCTGCACAATATTTGTCCAGACCCCGTTGATTTTCTGTGCCTGATAAAGTTTTAGCTGACTGACTTCCTTTTTATTTTTTCCGGCTGTTTTTTTGTTGTGATACAATTCCAGACGGGTAAAATACATCATGGTGCCGTCTTTCGTAATTACCGGTGTACTCTGGTGGTACCGGGCATTAATATCGCCGGGCAGCTTCTTTTCATTTTCCAGTCTTCCTTCATTGTTAATCGTTGCGGTATATAATTTCAGGAACGGCTTTTCGTTCCAGTTGTGTTTGCGTTTGATAAAAACGCCGGAATCTTTTGCTGTTGCATAGATAATTTCCTTGTATTTGGGCAGCTGCTCAAATACTTTTACCGGCACATCTTCCTTATTTTTATTTTTTGCAGCGGTTTCGCTTCTTGCTGCCAGGGCACGCTCGTCGTCATCCATTCGCTGCTCTTTTTTTTCTCTGGCTATTCTTGCTTTTTCTTCTTTTTCAAACTGGGCAATTTCTCCCGCCTGCTTTATGGTTTCTTCGTTGGGTACTAAAGCCGCCCCCATGTCGGACAAACCGGAATTTATCCTTGCTTCCGTTATGTCATCATACCTTCCGGACTGTTCCGCTATTGCGGCCATATATTCTTTTAACCGCCATTTTTTAGCTTCTTCCTCTTTTCCCATTTTGGAATAATAGTTTTCCATAGCCGTTAATGCCTGGGAATAATCCTGATTGGCGCGTAACGCCTGCGAATACCTGAAATAGTATTCCGGAGCCGGTGTTCCGCCCAGGTCCATTAGTTTGGCATACCATTCCAGGGCTTTGGTATAGTCCGAATTAAAATAATAGGTGTCGCCCAAACGGCCGTATACTTCTTTGGTCGTATAGCCTTTTTCAACCAGTTGTCCGTATAATTTCCGGGCTTCAATAAAGGAAAACTCCTCATATTTTTTGTTGGCTTTTTCCAGTCTTTTATCCGGTTTTTGTGAGAATCCGACAGTACTGCTTAAACCGAAAAGTAAAACCAATACCAGATTTCTATTTAATATCATATCTATTGAATTACATGTTAGTTAGAAAAATCTTGGTGACATCATTCTGGCTTTAAGAGGCGAAATCAAATCAAAGCGCAGGAAAATTTCATGCGATCCGGAATTGTATTTCCCCAGTCTCTCGGTATCAAAATCATAGGCATAGCCAATATTCAGTCCTCTCGAGATCTGAAAACCTGCCATACCACTCACGGAAGCATCCCAACGGTACGCCACTCCTAAAGTGAATTTTTCATTAAACAGGAAATTGGCTGAAATATCTACCGCCAGCGGAGCACCGTTAACGGCTTTAACCATCGCTGCCGGCTTGAACTGAAGGCTTTCATTCAGGTCAAAAACATACCCTCCCATCACATAAAAGTGCATTTTTTCTGTCGCTACAGAAGTTTGTATATCGTCATAGAATTCGGTTTCCAGAAAACGGGGAACCGATAGTCCGGCATACCATTTTTCGGCATGAAAATAGGCTCCGGCTCCAACATTCGGCGACGTCTGGTTGATCACTCCCCGCAATTCCGAATCGGGATTGTCGTGAATGGTCAGCCGGTTATAATCGACTTCCAAAAAGTTACCGGAAACACTGATCCCTAACGACAGTTTTACCGTAGCGGACAGTTGAATCGGATAGGAATAACTGGCCGATACCGTTGTTTCTTTCGATACGCCAATCTGATCATTAACTACCGAAAATCCCAATCCCTGACCACTGGCCGTTATGGGGGAATGAATCGTAAACGTACCGGTTTTAGGTGCGCCTTCCAGCCCTACCCATTGGGTGCGGTACAGTCCCAGTATGCTCATTACTCCCCTGGTTCCTGTATAACCGGGATTGATATTCATTGTATTGTACATGTATTGTGTGTACTGCGAATCCTGTTGCCCGTAACTATTCATACCCATTACAGCGATTAACAGCAGCATAATATTTTTTTTCATAGGTTTCTCTTTTTGAATCCGGAATACAGTATATTCTTGCTTCTTTACTTTTCCCGGAAACAGTTAATTTATCTGTAAATAGCCCACCCTGTCTTTGGTTCTGCCCATTAAGGTGACATATTTCAGCACATAGAAATAAGTGCCCGTTGGCAGTTTCTCTCCTTTATTAATTGTTGTTCTTCCTTCTGATATACCCCAAAACCAGTTGTTATTAATTCCATACGCCTGCGTATCATATACTTTCACACCCCATCGGTTATAGATTTCCAGCGAGTTATCCGGAAAATCGGCTAAACCGTCAATAAAGAAGTAATCGTTCATCCCGTCGCCATTCGGGGAAACCCCGTTGTAGATAACGATGTTGTCCGGTGTGTCTTCATAAACCCGTGCCAGCGTGAAAATCCCGTCATTTCTGATGGCTGCCGTTACCGTTTTATTGGCCGGATCTACTGCCGACGGATAGAATTTCCATTCGGCATCCGCTACGTCCCAGCGCACAATGGCGAATACCGTATCCGGGTTTCCGTTAATAAAGGTTGCCGGAGTAGTATTTTCATTCCAGGTTAAGGTCAAAGCCAGATCAATACTGGTTTCCTGGCTTTCAAATTTCCAGTATTCCGTTTTGTCTATCTGTTCGATAATGGATTGCCGCTGGTTGTTCGGATATAAAGCATCGGAACCTTCCAGGTAGTAATGCCCTTCGAAACTATTACCGGGACTACCGCTGCTGCTAATGGCCATCGGTCTGAAATAACCGGCATCACCAAAAGGAAATTCAAACGCATTGTTACCTTTCCGCCCTACGGTACCGTCCACAAAACTGTCGTCGCTTGTATTGCTTTGGGTAGCCTCCGCTTCAAAAACAATTTCTCCGCCGGAACCGTCTACATCTACAATACCTTCATAGAAATCTGCATTTCCGGCTATAGAAATAGCCCCGGTGAGCAGAAAGGCCGGCTGTATGGTATTATTATTAAAAAGCACACTGTAAAATTCACTGGGCAACGAGCCGGAAATGGTCTGCGCGCCCGAACTGCTTTCAAAACGGGTAAATCCCGAATTGGATAAAGGCGTAAAGGTGAATAAACCGTCATTATTGAAATTACCATGAAGTATCAATTCACCGTCATTTACGACATCACCGGTTACTTCATTGTCAAAATCAAAATGAGTTGAAAAAACCGTTCCCGGGTTGATTTTCAGATCACCGGTATTGATGGTCTGGGCAGCAACACTGCCGGTAAAAAAAAGTGATAAAATAACGGCACTTAAATAAAATTTCATTCTGTTATTTTTTAAAGTTAACTATCATTATGTCCTATCTGACTAATTGTACGGAAGGCTTTCCTCCAGTTCGATCAGATCATTCGGAATACTTTTAATTTCATTGGTTTTACTGTCCAGCAGTACCATTGTCAGGGTTTGATAGACCACATAATTTCTGGCAATTTCATTTGAAACGCCGCCATCAAGCACCAGCTGCACCCAATCCGGATTAGCGGTTATAACATTGTTTCTTAAAGGAATGGCTTCCTCATCTTCGTCAATATTAATGGCGATGATTTCCAGCAAATCACTGTTCTTCTTTAGCTTGGTAAAGGAAGCCATTTCCCTGATCTGATCCAGACAATGTCCGCAGCCCGCCAGCCAGAAAATAATCAGCCGGTACGGTTTTGTGGGCAGGGTTGCGTACAACTGGAATTTCGGACTCATGTAATTCGACCGGGGCTCTGTTCTGGAAACAAAATCCGGCGCTTTATCGCCCACATTCAAATACTTGGATCCTTTCACTTTTAACCGGACCAGTTCCACATTGTTTACCCAACAATTCCCTTCCATGGCTACTTTTTCAATGTAGGACATCGCTCTGGGGTACTGCCCCCTTTCAATGCCTTTATATAAAAAATCCACTGCCCAGCCGTATACTAACGGATGCCCGGCATATACTTTTCCCACGATATTGCGGGAAACTTCCAGCACCAGGCTGTCCTGAACATCATAATCTTCCGGATACTGCAACGTAAACAGGTCAATATAGTTCTGGAAATACTTTGACAGCCGGTTGGTGGTGACCAACAGCGGATCTTCAAAATCCATATTGTCAAAATACTGTTCCACAATACTGTCCGGAATCCTGATTCCTTTTTTATCAAAACGATACTCCGGATACCGGAAAAAAACATACAGATGCGAAACATACAGTTCCCGGTGCCTTGCTGCTTCTTTTTTAATCCAGTCATTGTATTCCGCTACCGCCTGCCGGTATTTTTCATACGGCTCCTGAGCCTGTCTTTCTTTTACCGGTTTTGTCTTCCCTGCAAGCACGTGTTCCAGTGCCTGTATGGCTTCCACTCTGTTTTCCTGCTCTTTTAAAAAACCGGAAAAAACCGGGTTTTCCAGATCGGACATTTCAAACTGTAAAAAAGCACTTCCTAACGGGTCTATCACGATATTCAAAGCTTCTTTTACAATTAAAAAATGCATTTTCTTCTTTCGGACATCTCCTTTTGTTTTCACATATTCCGTTTGGAGTATCACCTCTCCGGGCAGGTATTTATCGGGTATCCTGAAAATCTCTTTCTTTCCTTTCGGAATGGTTTTACCGGAGATAATCTTTTTCTGCCCGATGCCGTCCTGGACCAGAATGGTAATACTGATGCTGTAACCAGAGGCCAGCGTGATGCTTAACGGGATCTTCTTTTCCTCTTTTTTAACAGCAGCATTCACTTTTATAAAAAAAGAGGTCAGACAGACGAAAAGCATCCAAAACGTTTTTTCCAAAGAAGATGTCATAATTATTTTTTAGTTAGTTAGCCTGAATTAAAGTATTGTTTTGGGTTTACTTTACCGGAACTTTCCATCTTCCTGTTGCCCGCCGGATTTATAGCAGTTGCTCCTCACAACCGGGTACTGTATTGACAGCCCGCCGGAAGAGCAACGCTTTGCTCTGATTCCATTAAATTCAATTAAGGAATCAAATAGCCTGAATCTGTATTTTCCTGAACATATTTAATTGCCCATGCCCATGTATTTGCATAAAGTAAACTGTTGTATACTGTGGTTCCCGGAGGAGCATAGGCTTTTGGCTGCGGTCTGCCGCTTGCATCAATTTTAGCCGGATAACTATATAAATTTTCGTGGGTTGAACTTCCTGACGCCCAGACTCCGTCTCCGCAGTAGAAGAATCCTAATGTATTATGTTTGAATGCAAATACACCTGCCAATGTCGGATGAATTGCCAGTGGTGCTACCGTTGCCGGCAGTCCGCTTATAATGTAATTACGCTGGGCACTTCCATCCTGACCTAATTTTAATCCCTGAATATTTCCGAAAGGACCGTTTAGTATCGGATCGGATACACTTGTAACAGTTGCCGAAATAGAACCTCCTCCCTGCGCATTAATGGTTGCCGAAGCTCCACAGATGGTGTTTACCAAATTCTGCTCCTGTGTAAAATTGCTTTCATTTGATGCATAGATCAGTACTCCTTTTTTATTTTTGACAAAATTGTTCAATACTGAAGTCGTTTCCGCTGAAGGGCTATATCCTGTTCCTACAATAACAATATCAATATTATAAGTGTTGATAGTGCTTTTCAGAGAATATCCCTGGTTTGTACCGCCATTAAACAAGCTTATTCCCTGAACCGGTACCGTTCCGCTTGGTCCGAAATTTACCGTCGACATTAGTATTTCTTTAGGTGAATAGCCTGTTTGCGCTGTTGCCGGCTGTCCTAATCCTATTCCTAATCCCAATACCCGCATTGTACGGTACATATTGGTAAAGGCAATGCTTTTTGTACAACTGGCTCCGGAGTTACCCACACCGCTTACGGTAAACAGAAACGAACCTGCCGCCACCGGTACACCTGTTGCCATGAGTGTTACCACCTGGGTTCCTACCGTTGAAAAGGTTCCGCTTCCGGAAAAAGAGATACCGTTAACCACATCAGTAGAAATGGTATAGCTTCCAACGCTGGCCACCGTTACCGGTACTGTCATTTTGTTGGCCGCTGTCATTGCGGTTCCCGTCATATAACTGCCGCTTACCGTAATACCGCCGCAATTGATGGTATAAGATACCGGTGGTACCGCTACCGTAATGTTAACCGTACAGCTACCAGCTGTAGTGGCACTTCCGGTTAGCGTTACTGTATTGGCTCCCGGAGCTGCCGGAGTACCGCTTCCCTGTAGCACAACCGTCTGGCTGCCTAAAGTGGTAAAGTTACCCGAACCGCTAAACGAATAGCCGTTTACGGTATTGGTACTGATCATATAATTACCCGCTGCGGTAACATTTACCGTTAGCGTTAGCGTATTCGAAGCATTCAGCGCCACACCCTGTACATAGCTTCCCCCCACCGTTATTGAAGGGCAAAGCATGGAAAATTCTGTAGCAGCCGGAATCACGGTAATCGTGAATGTACAGGATTGTACCACATTATTGATCGAGATCGTCACGGTTTCTGTTCCTGCCGCTACCGGTGTTCCAACACCCTGTAGCGTTAAAGTATAAGTCCCGGTCGTTGGAAAAGTCCCGCTTTTTTCAAAATAAAAGCCATTGGCTGTTCCTGTTATTTCATAGGTACCCGGCTGGGTTACCGTTACCGGAACCGTTATAAAATGGGTCTGGTTTAATGGTTCGCCCGCTTTATAAACACCCTGAACCGTTACGGCGCTACATTGTGCTACCGCTAAATTTGCCTGTGGCAGCGTACCACACATACTCAGCCAGGTATGTATACTTTCCTGATAATAATTATAACAGTTGGTTGTGGTATTGAAAATCGTCAACCCGTTAATCAGCGAGCTCGTTGGAATAGCATCCCTTTCTGCTGTTGTCATACGGGACAGCAATACTCCTCTCATATTACTTTCGACCTCAAATAAAGCGCCAGGTGCCGGATTACTCGGAGTGCCCGGAACACTGTTATCTCTGATTTTAATACCAACCTGTCCTGAGACTGTCAAACTAATCAGCCCGATTAGCAAAACCAGAATAAAATTTGATTTTATAGTATTTAATTTCCTCATAATATATGTTTTATTCATACTCCTTCTTAATTATATGGTTTGAAAAACAAACCGAAACAACAAAAGCGTCTGCCTCTTTTTCTGCTAAACTGCTCATTCCTATTCCATCCGGCAGACTCTTCACCGTTGTTGTTCTATCCGGATATTCTTTCACTCCGGGGAACCAGTGTTATTACCAACACCAGTTTCCCCAAAATGAAAAACTACCTCAAATCACATTCCTAGTTTTGTCAGCTTTTTTTCAAGGCTGTCCATTCTTTCCTGCAATGCTTTTATCTCCTGATCTTTGGCATCCAACTGTCCCTGCTGCTCAATAATGTGCAGGTACAATTCTTCGATTTTTTCCAACGATTGTATGGAAAGTTCCGAGATGTTAAAGGAGTATCCTTCTTTTGTTTTTTCCAGCTTCGTGATTGGAGTAATGCCCGGCAAGTGTCTGTTTTTGTTTATAAATGCCTTCGTTTCTTCCAGCGATTTGAATTTGTAATCTGCTTTTAGATCGGAAGCACCATCAAAATAATCTTCAAAAACATAATCGGCATAGTATCCGTTTGTCGTGGTGATCGCCCCGTTTACGCGCAGCTTTTCATTTAAAGAGCCGGACGGCGCGGCATGTCCGATACCAACCCAACCCATAGTATACACATCTTCCATATTGGATGTTGCGCCAATGCTGTTCGTCACACTAAACCACGGTTCTTTTATTAACGGTCTTAAATCAAGTACATTGGTTGTTCCGTCTTCATCTTTATAATCCAGACTGCCAGCCCCGCTATTACCGGAAGCGTTTACCGTTAATGTGGTTAAGGTTTCAGCATCGCCCACCAGATCCTGCATTGCCAGTTCGTTTGCCGTACCCGCTTCATCTGTATACACCAGTTTATGTGTTGTGTCGTTGTACGCTAATGCTGTTACCGTTTCATTGATGTTTGTTGTGGCACCGTCTTCATTCGTATAAACGGCAATCTGATGCCCGGGAACAGTACCGGTTATGGTTGTGGTGGTCTCTTCGGCATCGATAATCTGGGTAATTTCATTTACAAACTGCTGATTTGTTACCAGGTTTGAAATAAACGTAGGATTGCTCGAAATAGCCGTTACCGGCATCGCTACCGCTACCGCCTGGTTATCGGTCAACGTCAGGTTATCATTGGTAATCGCTAAACTCTGGTTGATGTTGTTTGTATCCAACCCGTTTATTAAAGCGGTCAAGTCAACTACAGTAGAATCTCCATTCTCATCGGTATACGTCAACGTACCGTTTGCTGAACTGTACACCAAAGTGGTTAAGGTTTCCGCTCCGCTTACCAGACTTAACAGATTCAGTGTATTAGCAGTACCATCTTCATCCGTATACGTTAGTGTATTAGCCATTGGGTTATACGTCAAACTGGTCAGCGTTTCCTGATTCTGGATAATTGTTGTCAGGTTTGTAATAAACTCTGAGTTCTGTGTCAGGTTATCAATAAAGGTATTGTTACTGGCAATATCTGCAACCGGCATCGTTACTATCACGCCCTGGTTATCGGTCAAAGCCAGGTTATCATTTGTATCGATTGCCAAACTCTGGTTAATGTTGTTTAATCCTTCCGTGGTAATAATATTCGTAATATCATTGATAAACTCCGAATTTTGCGTCAGGTTATCAATAAAGGTATTGTTGCTGGAAATATCCGTAACCGGCATCGTTACCACCACACCCTGGTTATCGGTCAGAGCCAGATTATCATTTGTATCGATTGCCAATGTCTGGTTGATGTTATTCGTGTCCAGTGCGCCTACCAAAGTAGCCAGATCTATTACTGTATCATGATTATCCTCATCCGTATACGTCAGCGTATTCGCCGTTGCGTCATACTCCAAATGGGTCAACGTTTCCTGACTCTGGATAATCGTTGTCAGGTTTGTAATAAACTCTGAATTCTGCGTCAGGTTATCAATAAACGTAGTGTTACTGGAAATATCCGTAACCGGCATCGTTACCACCACACCCTGATCATCGGTCAAGGCCAGGTTATCATTTGTATCAATTGCCAACGTATGGTTGATGTTGTTTGTGTCCAGTCCACCTACCAAAGCTGCCAAGTCAATTACTGTATTTTGATTATCTTCATCCGTATAGGTCAGTGTATTGGCCGTTGCGTCATACTCCAAATGGGTCAGCGTTTCCTGATTCTGGATAATCGTTGTCAGGTTCGTAATAAACTCTGAGTTCTGCGTCAGGTTATCAATAAACGTAGTGTTACTGGCGATATCCGTAACCGGCATCGTTACCACCACACCCTGGTTATCGGTCAGAGCCAGATTGTCATTTGTATCGATTGCCAACGTCTGGTTAATGTTGTTTGTGTCCAATGCACCGACCAGAGTAGCCAGATCGATTACTGTATCATGATTATCCTCATCCGTATACGTCAGCGTATTGGCCGTTGCGTCATACTCCAAATGGGTCAGCGTTTCCTGGCTCTGGATAATCGTTGTCAGGTTTGTAATAAACTCTGAGTTCTGCGTCAGGTTATCAATAAACGTAGTGTTACTGGCGATATCCGTAACCGGCATCGTTACTACCACACCCTGATTATCGGTCAGAGCCAGATTGTCATTTGTATCGATTGCCAACGTCTGGTTGATGTTGTTTGTGTCCAGTGCACCTACCAGAGTAGCCAGATCGATTACTGTATTTTGATTATTTTCATCCGTATACGTCAGCGTATTCGCCGTTGAATCATACTCCAAATGGGTCAGTGTTTCTTGGCTCTGGATAATAGTCGTTAACTCGGTTAAAAAGTTTGAACTGTTTAGAATCGTATTCGCATTGTTAATCACATCAGCGACCACATCAATGGTGGTTGTCGTATTATTTTCACTCGTATATATATACACACCACTGGCTGTATTGACCAATGTGGTAATCGTTTCATAGGTTTTAACAATTGCCTCAAAATCAATTACAACCGGGTTTCCGTTTTCATCAATATAGGTAAATATATTTGTTGTCGGATTATAGATCACCACACCTTCAGACGGGGTTGCTTCACTGGAAATAACGATTCGATTCCATTTGTTATCATACCAGTAGTAATACCCCGGTGTCACATTATTGGGTGCCGTCCCTGCCGTAGCACTGTTAAACACCAATAAACTGTTCGGTATTCCTCCATTATTTAATATCGGGTTGCTGCTCGTTAAACTTTGAAGCGACACATTAGGAATTAAAACCCCTTTATTAGTTGCTGCAACATGCAATTGTGCAGACACATCAGGTGACTGGATTCCAATACCAACCTGCCCATAAGTCACATAACCACCTAACAATAAAAAAAGTAAGGGTAAAAATTTATTTTTCATACATTCATGATTTTAAAAAAGAGTGCCGCACTTTCCAGATGCCGCACCTAATTACATTAACTTCTCGATGCAAAGTGAGCCATTCTAAACAAGATATACCGCATAAGCATCCCCACTTATATACGCAACGCTTAAAAAAAACACAAAAACACTGAAAACCAATACAATAACATCTTATTTCTTTATACTCAAAACCTCACAACAATGCCATTTGAGTACCAAAAAAGGAGTAAAAAAGTAACGTTGTCCGGATAAAAAAAGGAATTTATGCCATCCTTATACTCTTCAGGCAAAAAAAGTGCGGTAAATACAGCCGAAACATTAGCATTTTACAGCTATTTTTAATGTAAAACAGTTCTGACAATATCACTAACACACTGACAGTCATTTTTATGCAATCAGCTTATGATAACGTATTGTTTTCAAATACGCAGCCAGAAGATTATATATCTTGCTGTAAAAAAAAGAGAGCAGCTTATTCCCCATCCATAAGCTGCTCTCAAACAAAAAAATAAAAATTAATGTATAAAAAAAGTAATACTCATCCTTTACTATCCCTGCTTACAGCTTCGCAATAGCACATAAAGCCATAACGAAACGCACTCCTGATAGTTAAAAATCTCCGGAATCAATTATCAAACACACTAAAGCCTTATTTTCATACAGTAGAAAGGCATAGCGGATTGCCATTATTCAATAATCTTATCCGGAGATAATAAAAAAAGTCATTAAATCTCATAAACAGTTTATACACTCCCCTGTCTATATTTTAAATATTTTTAAGGGAAATCCCTTTGTTCTATTGTATCCTATTTACAGCTGCATTACTATTGCAATTCCTGCTACAAAATACTATTCAAAGCGTAAACAAACCATAATACCTGCGATAGATACCCTTTGTTTATTGCCCTTTGCTATTTGCCTTTTTTCCTTTGCCTCTCCCAGAAGCATGATCCCCTAAAAGCTCCACTTTACTCATTACCAGCCATTTTCGCATTGAAACGGATCCCGGCATTGCTGTCCGGGAAATTCGTTCCCTGAGCAAAACTGTAACTCATCACTGAAACCATAAAAACATTAAAAAAAAGCCAAACAATAAAATTTTTCATTTTTTTATTTCTGATTACATTTTCGAAACACTCTTTCGGTGAATTCATAACAAATGTGAGTAAATTTTTAATTCAACACTCACATTTCACGCCCTCACATCTACTCACAAACTTAAAAAACAGTATTACAAATAGTTGCAAAGCTTATTGTCCCAAAAATTTCTTTTCTTTTCTGGATTATCCTGAAAATAACGCTAAAAAAAAGCCGGCTTCCTGTATAAAAGAAGCCGGCCGGGAACAAATAAGTGTTTTATAGCAATTTTCCGGTACGTCAAATCCTGTTTTTGGTGACAATATAGCCGAAATGTTATTTAAAAAACAATACCGGAAGCCCTGAAAGTTGTTTACCCGATAAACATACCGGTACCATCTGTGCTTAAAATTCTGCGATCCATAAGCTGATGTCCTTATCGGAAGGAATAGCCGCTTTTTTACGTATCCGGAATATTCTTGACTCAACGGAACGAACCGTTACATCCGTATATAAGGCAATTTCTTTAATGGAGAATCCTAATTTTAACAACGCACAGATTTTAAATTCGGCTGCCGTTAAGTTGGGTACTTCTTTGACCAGTTTATCATAGAAATCGGCATAGATGACCACAAAATTGTTCAGAAATTCGGAATCATTTTCTTTGGCCAACTGGGCTATTTTTTCCAGATTCACCTGGTTCAGGATCACC
Organism: Flavobacterium inviolabile; assembly: GCF_013389455.1. Taxonomy (NCBI): domain Bacteria; kingdom Pseudomonadati; phylum Bacteroidota; class Flavobacteriia; order Flavobacteriales; family Flavobacteriaceae; genus Flavobacterium; species Flavobacterium inviolabile. The sequence continues at coordinate 3,500,676 of NZ_CP058278.1, forward strand.
TCTTTCTGCAATAGCTCTTCTTTGGCCAGCAATCGTTCGTTTTTTTCGGTGATGACCTTACTTTCTCTTTTTATCTTACGGTGAAACCGGACGGTTAAATAGAATAAAAACAAAGCCAGCAATACAATGATGATTACCACAACAGTTGCTATTGTTCTGACTTTTTCAAATTTGGAATACCGGGTCTGTAGAATCTCCCTGACCGGTACTTCCACTGCTCTTTTTTGTGTTTTTAAAATACTGTCGTTAAGGCGGATATAGTTATCCGAATACCGTTCTTCCTCTTTGTCTGCTCCCAGTCTGCCATACGCTTTTGAAAGGTTCAGGTAAACATCCCGCAGGAGTTCTGCTTTTTTCAGCTTTTTGGCAAGCGTAAGGCTTTGCAGGTAATACGCTACTGCCGCTTCATCGTTTTTGCGTTCCAGTTCCATGTTCCCAAAATCAATCAGGGCATACAGCTTTGCCGAGTTGTATTGTATCTCATCTGCCAGCCAGATTGCTTTTTCAAGATAGATCCTTGCAGAATCGTATTGTTTTAAGGCTAAAAAGCAGGCGCCCACATTGGCACTCGCCAACGACAGAGTTACTGCCCTTGTTTTTCCTTCTTTGATCTTGTCAAACTGCCTGTAACTCAGTGTAAAGTATTTTACAACAGAATCGATTGGCTTGCCGTTCCGGTCAAAGTCTACCGCCATATCGGTATAGATCAGTCCTTTTTGCCGTAAAGCATCGTCCGTTACCCTAATTTCATTTGCCGCAGCCAGTCCTTTTTTTAGCTCTATACCGGCTTCCCGGGACAATCCCAGCGCCGTATAGCAAATGCCTTTTAGCCGGAATGCTTCCGATAACAGTTTGTAATCGTCTACTTCTTCCAGTGCTTTTTGTGCTTTAATGGTATAATGAAGCCCTTTGTCATACTGGCTGGTATCGAAAAAATTCTTCCCGGCAAGCAGGGCGCTGAGTGCCATACCTTTTTTGTAGTTTATTTTCAGGGCATAACTGTAACATTCCAGGCTTTTCAGGATGGCTTTGTCGGGAATACTGTCGCCCAGCCGCTGTACCTCTATTAGCAGGCTGTCAACCTGTTTTTTGGTATAATTTTGAGCCGTACTACTGTATATTGTTCCGAGAATAAATAACAGTATCAAGTATTTCTTTTTCATGTTCCGTTGTATAAATTACATTTCTGCGATCCATTCATACAGGTCTACCTCCGATGGGATGTTTAATTTTTTCCGGAGCCTGTATTTTTTGGATTCAACAGCCTTTAACGTACTTTTTGTATAGGTTGCAATCTCTTTTGTTGAAAACCTAAGCTTTAGCAAGGCACAGAATTTCAATTCATTGTACACTATTGCAGGTGATTTTTCGGTTATTTTATCGCAAAATTCCGGATACATTTCTTTAAATTTTACAAAGAAAAGCGGACTGCCCTCAATGGCAAGCTGTACTATTTTTTTGGTGTCTGCTTCCTTGTTCTTACTCCTGGATTTCAGTTGTTTTATCAGTTCTCTTTTTTCTTTTAAAAGTTTTTCAATTTCCCACTTTTTCAGCAGCGTCTTACTGAATTTTTTATAATTGATTTTAATGTAAATGCAGGATAACAGGATAACCAATACACATATAACAATAATAAAAGATAGTTTTTTAAAGCTCAGCTGCATGTGATCCTGTTCCTCATCTAAAAAGAGCCGTAATGATGTTTTAACAGCTCTTTTGTGAAAGTTTGCCAGGCTGTCATTCAGCGCGATATATTGTATGCGGTAATATTTCGAACTATCCGGAACCTCGAGCTCGGCATATACCCGGAAAAGGTTGTAATAGAGGTCGTTTATATAAAAGGTACGCTGCTTTTTTTTCGCTTCCGAAAGGGCTTGCAGGTAATATTCTTTAGCAGCTAGATAGTCTTCTTGGTAATAGTGCAGCGAACCCAGATCGGAAAGCGCCTGAATTTTGATAAAGTCCAGTTTTAGCTTTTTTGCGTGTTCCGCAGCAAATTGCAGATGGGTTTCAGCCTTTTGAAACTGCCGCTTCTTCAGGTAAAAGGAACCTAAATTTACATTGGAAAAGGCAAGGCACCTGTTTTTATGAGGGTTGGTAGCACCCATTTTCATAAAAAAGGTATGGCTCTTTTCATAAAAAAACTTTACCGAATCTTCCTGCTGGTCTTTTTCTTCATGATTGATCGCAAAATCGGCATAAATAAACCCCAGACTCCTGTTTTTATCATTTTCATTTTTTATTTTATTCGCATAATACACCGCTTTATCCAGCTGCGTTGTTGCGGTCTGGTAAAATCCCAGCTGACCAAGCCCCAGGCCTTTTAAGCGCAGTGCTTTTGACATATAATAGCTGTCCGTAGCGGCAGTGTTTTTCTCGGCTTCTGTAGCATAAAAGAGTGCTTTCTCCCAATCTTTACTCCGAACATAGCTCTCACTTATAAAAAGGTTACCCAGCATCAGCCCTTTTTTATAGTGCTGCTGGCGGGAGAGCAAAATAACTTCTAAAGCTTCCGATTGCGCCAGAAGCGGGTTTTCATTCTCGATATTAACTGCATGTTTAAACAAACGGTCAATGGCATTAATGTTATTCTGGGGAATACCATCTACTGACACGAATAACAGCATGAAAAGTAGGGCTCTTTTCATAGGAATTATTTCTTTTATTAATTAATCTGTTCCAAGGGAATTTCCCAATACTTTCTTGTGCTTTAATCTTTAAAACACTTTTTATCAAACCGTTATTGGGGGGAAGTGCTGAGGATATATGCTTCAGCGTAACAACAATGATAAAAACAACCTGATCAAGACAGCTTGTCTGAATAAAACACTCCGGACTCTTTCAAATTGTAGATTTAAGGGGTAAACGAGGGGGGAAATATTGTTTACCTTTTTACCTACTTACAGCTACGCAAATTGTTAATTTGTGCCGTTAAATAACAGTAAATATAATAATGGTGACAAATTTAGTTAATAAAAACCTACCTGTTTGTAATAATTACTATTTTTTTACTTAAAAAAAATGTTTTAATTTTACATGCCCTCAGGCGACAATATCCTAAATCGACGGAATATTTTCTGTATTTTCGATTAAATCCGTTTAAGGATGGTATTCTAAAGCACGAATTGGTTGCATCGCTATCAAAATAAATCGGTACTGTTTTTATTCATACTCAATGTCAGGAATTACACCAAAATATTTTTCTTAACATTTTGTATAATAAATTCAATAATTGCACGATTAAAGTTAATATTGTAATCGCAAGTTATTATTATTTCTTTTTGTTACAGAAATAACAAAAAGAAAAATAGCTGGTGATCAATATAACTATTTTGCCCCAAAAGAACCTAACACAACTTAACGCTATTGCCATGCAATCTTTAAACCAAACTAACCGTTTCTTCGGTTATTTCAAAAAATTCAATAAGGAATCACGCCTTAAATTTGTACGAATAGATAAGCAGATAAAAAATTTACGGATAGATCTTGAAACGCTGAATTTCTCAAACGTATTTATCGCTTTTACAGCCATACTTCCTTTAAGTATATTGCTGTACTGGAGTCAGTTTCTTGCCTATTTCCATACCAATTACTTCCGCTTTTGCTATTGCTTTGACGACATTGTCTATCTGATGTTTGACAAAGATGTATTCTTTTTACAAAGTATCTTAATTGCCGTTCCAATGGCCATAACCGTACTGATAACCCTGCGCCCCGAATGGCACAGGACTGTTCTGGCTGTTATTGGCCTGGCGTTGATTGCCACTACAGCCGTATTGAAAGTAACCGGTTTTAACAATTTACAGGTTTTGTTTTTTTCATTACTGCTGCTTACCGTTAGTACCGTGTTTGTGTTTTATAACAAACATGCCATATACGGTTACCTGTTTATCTTAGTGCTTTTCCTTAGTACTGCGGCACAGAATGATGCCCGTACAGCAAAAGAAAGTCACCTGAGCATGGACGTTATTTCGAATAAAACGGATTCTGTTCTGATCAGCAAAGATGATATTTCACATTATTATATCCGCAGCACTTCCAAATTCAAATTAATCTTTAATGACAAAACGAAAGAAGTGGAAAAATACAGTCTCGTGGATATTAAATAATAAAAAACAGTAATTCCTTATCGGCTAATCGCTTCATTTTACAATAACAATTTGCCTTCTTCAGAATTTCTTCGAAATTGAACCCGTATCTTAGCTACATGAAAATTCTTATTATCGAAGACGAAAAGGAACTGGCTCTGGATATAGCACAATATATGTCCGGGGAAAACTATTTGTGTGAGATAGCGGCTACTTATGATCAGGCACTTGACAAAATCCGGTTTTACAATTATGATTGTATTTTACTGGATTTAATGCTGCCCGGCGGTGACGGCCTTAAAATACTGGATTTTTTAAAAGACGAGAACAAATCGGAAGGTGTTATTATACTTTCGGCTAAGAATTCCTTAGAGGACAAAATAAAAGGCTTACAGCTTGGTGCCGACGATTATCTCGCCAAACCATTCCACCACTCCGAATTGGCCGCAAGGATCCACTCTGTTATCAGACGAAAACAGTTTGACAATTCCAATACAATTGTACTCAATGAGCTGCGTATCGATTTACTCGCCAAAACCGTTCACATTCACGACACCATAATCACGTTAACGAAAAAAGAGTTTGACCTGCTGATTTTCTTTATTGGCAACAAAAACAAAGTGATCTCCAAAAGTGCCCTCGCAGAACACTTATCCGGCGATATAGCCGACATGTTCGACAATCATGATTTTGTCTATGCGCATGTCAAAAATCTAAAACGGAAACTGCTGGAAGCCAATTGTGATCACTATTTAAAAACGATTTACGGAACCGGTTATAAATGGGAAATATGAGTAAATTATTAAACAAACCTTTTAAGGCATTTACCCTATATGCACTGCTTACGCTGATAGGCAGTATTCCTGTTTACTACTATGTTGTGGATTATATCTGGATCAAAGAACTGGACGAACACAACCAGATCATAAAAGACCGTATTGACGAACGGCTGCAAACCGTGAGCATCGAAAAACAAAAAATGGATACCATCCTGAAATTCTGGAATATCATGCAGCCCGGGACCACTTTGGTTCCGTCTGAAAACAATACCCTTATCCGGGACAGTATTTATACCGTGATACGGGAAAACAAACACGGTAATATACTCGAAAAAGATCGTTTCAGAGGTCTTGTCGCTCCCGTTTCCATTGCCGGGAAACATTACCGGTTAACAGTCGAAACCAATGTTGAAGAAACCGATGAAACACTGCTGGCGATTGCCCTGGTTACTTTCGTTTTTTTTAGCTTACTGGTGATTGGCTTTATTGTACTCAATAAAAAAATTGCCAAAGGAATCTGGCGCCCTTTCCAAAACACCCTCACCCAATTAAAAGCCTTTGACTTAACAAAGCACAAAAACATTCAGTTTGAAAAATCTGATATTGCCGAATTTGAAGAACTCAACGAAGAGCTGGAAAAACTCATTGCTAAAAATATTACCGCCTATCATTTACAGAAGACCTTTATTGAAAATGCTTCTCATGAACTGCAGACACCGCTGGCAGTGCTGAAATCCAAAACCGATTTATTACTGCAAAACAAAGATATTACCAGTGAACAATTGCTGATCCTGAATGCCATTAATGTGCCTTTATCCAGAGTGAGCCGGATCAATAAGAACCTTTTATTGCTTGCCAAAATTGAAAACCAGCAGTTTGAAGATATCGAAACGGTAAACATTACCGCCATTCTGGATGAAAGTATCGAAATGCTGGCTGATTATATTACCGATAAAAACATCGCATTACACTTTCAAAATAAGGCTTCCGTACTTATTTCCTGCAATAAATCGCTGCTGGAAATACTAATCAATAACCTGCTAACCAATGCAATCCGCCATAACAGCACCAATGGCAGCATTACAATAACCATCGAAGACGGGAAACTGACTTTTTCAAACTCCGGAGATAATCCGCTACGGCAAAATACATTATTCCAACGTTTTTCCGTGAGCTCATCGGCTACGACAAACAGCGGTTTGGGACTGGCAATTGTCAAAGAGATCTGCAACCGTTACCATTGGCAGATTGTTTACTCCTTCGAAAAAAATAAGCATCTGTTTTCGGTAACATTCTAAGAATTCAGAATATCTTCTAAATTGGTATGGAACTTTGGTCTGTAAATTAATATGATCAGACTATGAAAGCCCTCCAATGTTTTGCTATTCCAAAATCATTCTTCAAAATTTTAGCCTTATCCGCTATGCTGTTTTTTATACCCGGCGGAACAACCTTATGTACTGCCCAAACGGTAAAAGTTACTGTTTCCGGTGTTGTAAACGATTCGCATAAAAAAGCTTTACCCTTTGTAAATGTTGTTGTTAAAACAGAAAAAGAAGCTGTTTTTGTAACCGGAACCGTTACCAGTGAAGAAGGACGGTTCAAGCTTACCGACCTTAGTCCCGGAAGCTATATCCTGGAGGTTTCCTTTATTGGCTATACGTCCAGAACGGTACCGCTTTTTGTGGGAACTCTCAGTGATTATCTCGATATTCCTGCCGTGGAACTGGAAGAAAGCGTAACCGCTTTAAATGAAGTGATCGTAACGGCGGCGAAACCGGATGACAATACGGAAAAAATGGACAAAAAATCCTATGCCGTAAAAGACAATATCAGCCAGGCCGGAGGTTCGGTACTACAGGCGATGCAAAATTTACCGGGAATTACCGTCCAGGATGGAAAGGTACAGCTTAGGGGAAATGAAAAGGTTACCGTTTTAGTCGACGGCAAACAAACGGCCATGACCGGCTTTGGCGGCCAGTCCGGGCTGGACAATATTCCTTCCTCTGCTATTGAAAAAATCGAGATCATCAACAATCCGTCTGCCCGCTATGATGCTAACGGTAATGCCGGTATTATCAACATCATCTATAAAAAGAACAAGCAACAGGGCTTTAACGGGAAAGTGGGTTTTACAACCGGATTGGGAGCTTTATGGGAGCGACATGAAAATTTGCCTTCCATACGTCCGCAGTATCAGGCAACGCCAAAAATAAATCCTTCCGTTTCCCTGAACTACCGCAAAAACAACATTAATGCTTTCTTCCAGGGGGATTACCTGTACACCCATACCTTAAATAAAAACGAGTTTGTTACCCGTACATACAATGACGGAACGGTTATTAACCAGCATACAAAGCGGAATCGCAATACCGGATTTCTAACACTAAAAGCCGGAACAGACTGGAATATTGACGATCGCAATACGCTAACCGTTTCCGGATTATTCAGCAGTGAGAAAATAATTGATCGCGGTGACGAACCTTTCTTTAATGCCGATTTAACCGAACGCCATCGTTTATGGCAGTTTCTGGAAGACGAATTAAAAACAACCGCGATGTTTTCCGGTACCTATCAGCATAAATTTAAAGAAGCCGGGCATTTATTGAATATCGGACTTCATTATACCTTCCACCGCGAAGATGAAAAATATTTTTTCGACAACATTATGCCGGATTTTACCGGGAAAGATGCCTTTAAATTACTGTCGGACGAACATGTAACCGATTTTACAGCCGATTATATCCGTCCGCTAAAATATGGCCGTATTGAAGGCGGTCTGAAATTCAGAAGACGGGAAATCCCAACGAACATGCAGTTTTTTCCGGGTTTAAATTCGCCTTTGGATGTTAATGCCGGCGGATGGGCAACCTATAAAGAAACGATTCCCGCCCTGTACGGAAACTATATTTTTGAAAATAAAAAACTGGAAGCCGAAATTGGCTTGCGCCTGGAATATGTAAACCTGCAATATGATGTAAATCCGGAACACAATACCTATACCAGTAACGGGTACAATTATACACAGCCTTTTCCGAATGTCCGGTTTGCCTATAAAATCAATACCCGAAACAAGCTGTCGTTTTTTTACAACCGCCGCGTGGACCGTCCGAATGAAATCGATATCCGTATCTTCCCGAAATATGATGATGCCGAAATCATTAAAGTCGGTAATCCGGACCTGCGTCCGCAGTTTACCAATACGCTGGAACTTGGTTATAAAAACAACTGGAAAAGCGGTAGTTTCTATACGGCGCTCTACCATCGGTTTGCCAATGGAACCATTACCCGTATTGCCAGTACCGTTCCGGGAAGCAATCTGATTTATAATATTTTTCAAAACGTAAACAAAAGCTATAATACCGGTATCGAATCGGTGATATCCCAGGAAGTCACACAATGGCTGAAGTTTAACCTCAATGCTAATTTTTATGAAAATCAGATCGATGCTTTTACCGTAACAAATAAATATCCTGTTACGCATACTTTCAGCGCCGAAAAACAGCAGCAATTTTCCGGGAATACGAAGCTGAACACCATTTTCAATTTGCCGAAAGATTTCGATCTGCAGCTCACCACAACCTATTTGTTACCGGATATTATTCCGCAGGGAAAAATTGAAAGCCGGTTTTCTGTTGATATGGGTATCAAAAAAAGCATACAGAAAGGCAAAGGCGAATTGTTTTTAAATGCTTCCGATCTATTCAGCACTTTAGTTATCAAAAAAGAGATACAAGGTGACGGTTTTAATTATACCAGCCGCGATTACTATGAAACACAGGTAATCCGCCTTGGTTACAACTATAAATTCTAACAATACTTAATTTTAAAGGATACCCCATGAAAGCTTTCTCCATTTCCGTCTTGTTTATCGGATGCTTTTTTACAGTTGCATCCGGATGCGCACAGGTTAAAACCGACAGTATTGCTATTACTGCTATTCCGCAGCCGCAGGCTTTAAAGTTCAATTACAAACAGCTCATCATTCCGGCAGCTTTAATGACATACGGTATTATTGGTATTGAAAGTGACGCCATAAAATACTGGAATTCCGAATTAAAGGATGAAGTAACGGAAAACATTGATAAAAAAATCACCATTGACGATTTTAGCCAATATGCACCTGCCGCAGCCGTATACGGTTTAAACCTGATGGGTGTAAAAGGGAAGCACAATCTAAAGGACCGAAGCATTATTCTGGGGACTTCCTATTTACTGATGTCGGGCAGCGTATTGGGTTTAAAAAGCCTTACAAAGATTGAAAGACCGGACGGAAGCGGAAACAATTCCTTTCCTTCCGGGCATACGGCAACTGCATTTGCCGGAGCAGAATTTTTATGGCAGGAATATAAGGATGTTTCCATCTGGTATGGCCTTTCCGGATATGCTGTAGCCGCCGGTACCGGTTTTTTCAGGATGTATAACGACAAACACTGGCTTACCGATGTGGCCATGGGAGCCGGTATTGGTATACTGAGTACCAAAGTGGCCTATTGGATCTTTCCGTATGTAAACAACAAAATCTTTAAATCAAAAAAGAAAGAAGCGGCAATGATTGCTCCCTTTTACAGTGATCATCAGTATGGAATGGGACTGATTTACAATTTTAAATAAGCCAATCCGGTTTGGCATACGTCACCAGATCGGCTTTCTTTTTCCGCAATAAAAAAACCTTGTCCATGCGGCAAGGTTTTTCGTTTTATATCGAATACCGGCAAACATTAAGGAACAAGTACTGCCCTTCCTTTTATCTGGCCATGTCGTAATTTATCATACACTTCAAGTGCCTGATCCAGGCTGTATTTTTCTACTTCAATATGGATTTTCTTTTGTCTGGCAAGACCTATCACTTCGATTAACTCAGTTCTGGAACCCCAATACGGATTGGTTAAACTCACGCCGAAAGGCAGTCCGTTCATATTGTATTCATATTTTCCGCCGCCTAATCCAACAATGGTTAAATCGCCGTCAAGCCCAACAATTTTTGTTCCCAGATCGATTGTGGAAGAAGCACCCACAAAATCGATCACAACTTTTGCTTTTTTAATGCCGGTGATCTTTTGTATCTGCTCGGCAGCATCTTTATCGGTTGAATTAATCGCATAGCCGGCACCGAGTTGTTTTGCAAATTCCAGTCTTTCCGGAGTGATATCGCAGGCAATGATCGTAGCACCGCTCATTTCCGATAAAATCTGTAACGCAACATGCCCCAATCCGCCAACTCCGATAACCACCACATACTCGTCCGGCATTAATTTGTGCAGAGAGCGTTTAATAGCCGAATAAGGCGTTAGTGCGGCATCGGTTAGCGGTGCGGCAATAACCGGATCCAAATCATGGATAGGCACCAATAAACGGGAAGATGGCACCAGCATATAGTCGGCCATACCGCCGTTAAGTCCTAATCCGCCGCCAAAAGCCTGTTCCGACTGATGGTCGCAATAGTTTTCCTGCGAATGCTGGCAAGGCTTGCAATGTCCGCAGCCCCAAGGCCCGTAAACCAAAACCGCATCTCCTTTTTTAAATCCTTTTACATCCTGCCCGATCTCCTCTATCCATCCTGCATTTTCATGTCCCAATGTAAACGTAACACCGGAAACGATTCCGTCGTCAATGATATGCAAATCGGAATGGCACACACCGGCTCCCCCGATTTTTAATAATACTTCATCTCCGGACGGAGTCGGTTTTTCTAAATCATTTATAATCCTTACATCTTTGTGTCCATAATATCGTACTGCTTTCATGATATTGTTTTTAAATGTTTTATCCTATAAATTTACTCAAAACAGACCGTATAAAAAGTTAATACATTCTTATAATTCTGTTTTATTTTCAAATATTTGCAAGTATTGTATTGCAATTTTGCTGCTCAATCTCCGGCTTATTTTACGTTTCCAGAATAACAAAACCCTTGCAAACATTACGTTTACAAGGGTTTTACGGTATTCTGAAGTGGCTTTTCAGCTATAAGACATCGTCTTTTGTATATTCCAATAAATCACCCGGCTGGCAGTCCAGTGCTTTACAGATCGCTTCCAGCGTACTAAACCGTATTGCTTTGGCTTTACCGGTTTTAAGTATGGAAAGATTAGCCAATGTCAGTTCTACTTTTTCAGACAGCTCATTTAAAGACATCTTTCTTTTCGCCATCATTACATCTAAGTTTACTATTATCGGCATGATTTATACGGTTAGTTCGTTTTCTGACTGGATTTCGATTCCTTTATTAAAGATTTGTGCTATAAAGTAGATAATCCCTGCAAAAAACAGGTATTCGGCACCACCGCCTAAATGTTCATCCAAAACAGGCAGCACAACACTTTCTTCCGTTAGCCATTCCGCATAAGCGTTGCCCGTTACGCTAAAAACCCCGATCGCTAAGGCAACATAGCTGATCTTTAAAATCAGTGCTGCGATTTCCGTGCTGAAAGGATGGACAAAATTTATTTTCAGAAAGATCTTAATCACAAAATAAAACAGATAGGCTTTTAGAATCCACAACAAAACAAGTAAGGATCCCAGCCGCACATAATGGAAGGTGCTATAATCTTTAAGCGCATACAGATTAAGTTCCAGATACAGATTTTTTGCTCCTGCCGGATCTATAAAAAGGCTTACTAAAAAAGAGAAAAGTATAGCACCGGCTTTAATACACAAACCGATAAATATAATCCAGGTAGCAACCTGCAATACCGATAAAATTTGTTTTGTATTTTTTTTCATAACGGAGAATTTAGAATTACATGCCAAATATAAATAAATATTTATCGAAAAACAATAAATTTTTATTTTTAAAACATATATCCTATAATCCGCAATCACTGTTTGTAAATCCCTGTTTAAAAAACGGTATCTTTATGTTAACCGATTAACGACAGACAAATCAGCATTATGACAACAGCAGCACAAATCGCAAAACATTTTAAAGACGTTCATTTTGGAGGTAACTGGACCTGTGTGAACATGAAAGATACTCTGGAAAATGTAGACTGGCAGCAGGCCACTACAACGGTATACAACCTCAACACTATAGCGGCTTTGGTTTTTCACATTAACTATTATGTGGGCGCAATTTCGAGGGTAATGCAGGGAATGCCGCTGGAAGCCAGCGATAAGTTCAGTTTTGATGTCCCGGAAATCACTTCGGAAGCAGCATGGCAGGATCTGGTAAATAAAACCTATGCCGAGGCGGAACAGCTGGCCTCGCTTATTGAAAATATAGCCGATTTAAAATTATCCGAAGCGTTTACCGATCCGAAATATGGAAGCTACTACAGGAATTTGCAGGGTGTTACCGAACACACGCACTATCACCTCGGACAGATCGTGCTGATCAGGAAAATAGTAAACGAAATGAATCAGGATGTCTGAATCGCAATGCCGGAACGGTGCATTAGCGCAGCTTAATCCGCTGCATCCATGGCCATTTCCCAATCTTCTTTTTTAATTTCATAAACGAAATTGCGTTTGGGAGCTTCTCCGTAATATGCGATATCTTCTTCGGCTATTTTAACCGCTCCTAATCGCGAAATGGCTATCTGCGATCGTACATTCAAGGCTCCTATATTAAAATATACCTTATCTACATACTGAAAGATATACTCCATCATTAACTTTTTAACAGACGGGTTCATCCCTTTGCCCCAAAACTTTGTTCCGTAAAAAGTATAACCAATCAGAATACTGTTGTCCTTTTCATTATAATCGTAAAAACGAGTACTTCCGGCCACTTCTCCGGTTTGGATATCCACAATCTTAAAAGCTCCTTTGCTCTGCATGGCGCCGTCAAAAAAGGATTGGAAAATATCTTTCTGCCAACGGTCTTTATTGGGATGCTGTTCCCATACTTTGGGATCGGATGCTACTGCATACAAAGCGTCAAAATCATCTTTAAGCAAAGGAAAAAGGATTACCTTATCGTTTTCTAAAATTGGCTGTATCGAAAAATTCATAACTACAAATCGTATTAATGTCCGTTGGTTTTACAAATGCAAACCTGTATATCAAAGATACTTTAATTTATACTAAAATCCGGAAATGTTGTGGTATTCATTGGAATAAAACTGAAAAAAATCCTGCACGACAACAGGACTTTTTTCAGCTTATAATGCTTTTTGCCGGTGCTTTTTGCCTCTTTATTTTTCGGCATGAAGTCCAATCCTGTTACTCTCGGAATCTAAAATAACAGCTATATATCCGGCATTGATGCGCGTTTTGGGTACGATCACTTTTCCGCCTGCTTTTTCCGTTCGGTCCAGTACCGGTTGTATTTCCGGACTGGCATTGATATACAGCAGGGAACCGTTTTGTGACGGGGAATTGGTATCGGATTTTGTGAGTACGCCGGTTACCCTGCCCGATGTAGCCTGGATAACGTTCGGATCATAAGGGAAGAAACAAAGTTCCTCGGCTGTTTCCGGGAAAGTCCTTGTGGTCATTTCAATGTCCAGAATCGTTTCATAAAACGCTTTGGCGCTCTGCATATCCGAAACCGGGATCTCAAACCAGGTAATGACATTCGTTTTGGGATTGATTTTTTGTAACTGTTGCATGATCTATTTGTTTCTGCAAAGTTCAAAAAGGCCCGGGATTTCATCCTGTGACAATTGTCACATAATTACATTTCCAGACTGCGTTTCCGGATCCGGCTTAACGTTTCGCGTGTCACACCAAGAAAGGAAGCCAGTTGCGTCAGCGGAATACGCTGCAGCATCAACGGATAATTGATCTCGACATAGCGCAATCGTTCCTTGGCTGCATACAATTTAAATAGCGTTGCAAATTCCTCCTGTTTGGTCGCCAGTAAGCGAAGGCAATTGCGCCCCAGTGCATCAACCTCGGGAGTTTGCCGGGCTATTTGCAGCAGCTTTTGTTTATCAAAAAGCACCACTGTTAGCGGCTCGCAGGCTATAATATTGAATTCGGATTTCAAACCGGTGCCAAAACTGGTTATATTGGTAGCGATCTCATTTTCAAAAAAGAAACCGGTATTTTTAATGATACCGTCTATCTCATAGTAACTTTTGCAATAGCCTTTTTCTACATAAAATAACGTATCACAAACCTGTCCTTCCTGTAATAACAACTCATTTTTATGAAACTTCTTTTTGGTTAATGCCGGTTGCAGTTTTTCCCAGCTTTCCTCTGAAAAATCTGTCAGAAAATGTATATATTTTAAAAGGCTATCCATCCGGTTACTTATTATATATTTCTTTTATTGGGTCTGATAATCAATATGCAATACTTATTTTCTGCTAATTACGGATTTTTTAATTTATCCTACAACATCTTTTCGCATTGTAACAGTTAGTAAGCTTATTCTGAGCATAAAAAAGTCCTGCCAAAATAGTATTGACAAGACCAATTATTAGGATTAATGTGTATATAAACTAATGCCCGGCTATAAAATCCTGGTAATTCTTCTCACTTTCAAAATAGGCTACATTGCCGTGCACTTCATCCAGCAGTACAATAAATGCCGTGGCTTTGTCCACCTTTGCGCCGGTATGTGCATCAACAGCCATGCGGACAGTGGCATCTTCCGGAATTCGCTTGACACACATATCGCAGCAGCCGTAGTACATTTTCCCGTCAAAAGGAACTTCCATTTGCTTTTTGCCCATATAGGCATCATTAACCATACACACCAGTTCATTCGGAACCTGCTCCCCTTTTTTATAGATTACCGGTAAAGCCCCCTTATCGGGTGTTACTGCCGTAACCGCTGTTTTCTTTTCAGGTATTACAGGCTTCTCTTTCGGATTACAGCTTATCATTAGGATACCTGTAAAGAAAAATATCCCGTATTTTTTTATTGTTCTCATACGCATTGCTTTTTAATTATTATTCATTGCCTTTTGCTTATTGCCATTTGCATTTGCATTTGCTCATTGCCCCTTGCCTTTTGCCCCTTGCCTTTTGCCTCTTCCTTATTCCCTCTTAACCATCATCCCCTCCTCAATTTCTTCCGTTGCTTTCAGCAGTATCTTATCGCCTTCTTTCAGGCTTCCGAAAACCTCAACCAGCTCCGGCAGCGAACGCCCTTTTGATACGGTGATGTGCTTTGTTTTCCCGTTAGCCACGCCAATCACATACAATCCCGTATTGCTTTCCACCAAAGCTGTTTTCGGGACAAAAAAGGTTGCTGTTTTTGCCTGTAACGGCAATACGGCTTCTACGACCATCAACGGTTTTAAATCATTGTTCGGATTCAGGATGTCTGCTTCAATGCGTTCGGAACGCAGTTTGAAATCCAGCACACCGGATTTACGGGAAATTCTTGCGGTATATTTCTTTTCGGGTAGTGACACCACTTTAAAAGGAATCGAATCCCCCAGATTTAAATAAGGCGTATGGGCTTCCGGCACCGAAAAGGATACCCTTAGTTTTTTTAGATCCTGCAAAACCAATAACGGTTTATCGGAACCTTTGCCCATAGGGCCCACATAGGAACCCAGATCCACATTCCGTTCCGCTACGATACCGTCAAACGGCGCCCGAATAACCAGGTAATCCGTCATAATCTGTATTTCCTGACAGGCTGATTTTGCTGCTTCCAGCTGCGCCTGATCGGCTAACTTCCGGGCGGTAATCTGGTCCAATGCATCTTTGGCAATAGCTCCAACGGTCTGGTTGGCTTTAAACAAACGGTCATAATTGGCTTTTGTAGCAATATAAATCGCTTCCTGGGCTTTCCATTTCGATTTGGCCGCAACTAACTGTGCCTGGATTTCCGGTGCTTCCAGTGTCATTAAAACCTGGCCTTTCGTTACCGTAGTTCCAATATCGACCGCCAGTTTTTTAACATAGCTGTTTACCTTGGCATAAATCGCGGTTTTCTGGTCGGCTGCTAATTCCCCGGCCAGTTTTAGCGGAATCAGCGGATTTTGTTTCGTCACGGCAACCGTTTCAAAACTTTGCATCATCATTGGCTTTGCCGGTGCTGCTGCTTTATTTTTATCGTTGGAATTACAGGATACCAATACTATTCCTATAAGCGTATAATAGATTAACTTCATGATGTTACTTTTCTAATGTTAAATAATGAATACTGTTTTCATCGTCCGGATCCAGTGACGGAGATGTTGTAGCGGTTTTATGCTGGATCCACACAAAAACCAACGGTAATAAGACCAATACGCTGAAGGAAGAGGCTATTAATCCGCCAATCACCGCTCTTCCCAACGGAGCAACCTGGTCACCGCCTTCTCCATGACCAATTGCCATTGGCAGCATTCCGGCTATCATCGCCAAAGTGGTCATTATAATTGGACGGATCCGTAAAGATGCCGCCTGTAGCGCCGCCTGCATGGCATCGCCATTTTGCAGGCGTAAGGCTTCGGCATTACTGATCAGTAAAACAGCATTGGCAATGGAAACTCCAACAGACATAATGATTCCCATATACGATTGCAGATTCAGTGTTGAGCCGGTTATTTTCAGCAGCAGCAACGATCCTAGGATTACAAAAGGAACCGTCGTCAGGATTACAAACGACACTTTAAAAGACTGGAAATTTGCAGTCAGCATC
Organism: Flavobacterium inviolabile; assembly: GCF_013389455.1. Lineage (NCBI taxonomy): Bacteria > Pseudomonadati > Bacteroidota > Flavobacteriia > Flavobacteriales > Flavobacteriaceae > Flavobacterium > Flavobacterium inviolabile. Next base: position 3,517,076 of record NZ_CP058278.1, read on the forward strand.
AGGAAAATCACCACAATTGCAATTAATAATCCGGCAGCCAGACTGTTCATGGTTTCATCCAGTACCGGCACCATACCGGACACCTGAACATTCACGCCTTTGGGCAGTTCTCCTAAAGAAGCAATAGCAGCCTGTACGTCTTTCTGAGCTCTTCCCAGATCGGACTGGTGGATATTTGCCGTTACCGGAGTGTAGCCCATCGTTCCCAGATTGTAGCTTTCGCCCATTACTTTTGTTGGCGTAACGGTGGCAACATCTCCTAAAACCGGGCGGTCCCCGTTTTTCCCAAGAGGAGTATTCAGCAATGCTTCTTTGCTGTTCAGCAGGTTTTGAGGCGTTTGCACCTGTACGTCATAGGCAATTCCCATCATACCGCCTACCCACATATTCTTACTGGTATAGCGGGAGGATGCCGTTGTAGGAATCAGCGAACGGCTTATATCCTGCGCATCAATCCCCAGTTGTGCCGCCCGTATCCTGTCTATATTAATCTCAAATGCAGGATACTGCAACGACTGAGGAATCTGCTGGTCGCGCAGGTAGTCGATTTCTTTTAGTTTTGCCAGTAATTTATTCGCATACATCACATTCATTTTTTTCATCATTCCCGAAAAACGAACTTCAATAGGCGTATTCGTTCCCTGGCTCAGGATCTTCTCGGTCAGCTCTATCGGTTCAAAAGAAAATTGTATCGCCGGCATTTTCTCTTTCATGTGTTTCCTGATTTTTTCTTTTAATGCATTGGTGTTTCCGCTAAAGTCCTTTAATGCCACCTGCATTAAGGCTTCGTGCGGACCGGCATTGTAGAGATAGATCGGGCTTACGGCGAAGGACGAAGGATGCTGTCCTATAAAAGCCGAAGAAATAGCAATGTGCTCTTTCCCGATAAGGGTTTCCAGTTCCCGTAAAGACTGTTTGATTATCCGTTCTGTTTTTTCAATACGGGTTCCTTCCGGTGCTTTGATGCGCACCTGAAACTGGCTGGAGTTAACCGTTGGCAAAACGTCTTTCCCGGTCAGGCTGAACAGTACAAAAACACTCAGCAATACCAGTACAAAACTGCCAATGATAACCGGTTTCCGCTTTGGCATCAACCGCTGTACAAACTGTACAAAACGGTTTTTAAACCGATCGAATGCATCCGGCTGCTGTTCGTGCTGTCCGGCCTTGTCTTTCATCAGCCAGTTCGCCATTACCGGAACAAACGTCTGGGACAATATAAAGGAAAATACCATTGAAAATCCAATAGCCAGTGCTAATGGCATAAACAATGAACCCGGTATGCCCGTCATCATAAAAGCCGGGGCAAATACCGCCAGGATACAAAGCAGTATCAGCAATTTAGGAAAGGCTATCTCTTTACAGGCATCCAGAATGGCCCTTGCCCTGGTTTTGCCCATAGCGAGGTGCTGGTGAATGTTTTCAATGGTAACGGTACTTTCATCCACAAGTATACCGATAGCCAGTGCCAGTCCGGACAGGGACATGATATTGATACTCTGCCCGAATAGTTTCAGGAACAATACTCCGGAAATAACCGATATCGGAATGGTCAGCACCACAATTAAAGCGGCTCTCCTGTCACGCAGAAACAGTAACACCATTAATCCGGTCAGGATGGCTCCTAAAATACCTTCAACAATCAGGCTTTTTACGGCATTGATCACATATACCGACTGGTCAAATTCATACGAAATGGTTACATTTTCCGGTAAATTGTTCTGGATGACCGGGATCGCTTTTTTCAGATTCCTGACCACGTCCCAGGTGGAGGCATTCCCCGATTTGGCAATATTGATATAAACGGAACGGACACCGTTAATCAAGGCATATCCGGTTGTAATATCGGCACCGTCCTTTACCGTTGCAATATCACGGATATAAATATTATCCACACCGCCTTTAAAAACCGGGATGTTTCCAAAATCGGCCACATCTTTAATCGTGTTGTTTGTCGGCGTCAGGTAATTCGTGTCCGCTATATAAATATTTCCGGACGGCGAAGTGATGTTGTTGCGGTTTATCGCTTCTACCACCTGTTCCGGTGTTAACTGGTGGGTACGCAGTTTATTCGGATCGATATTGATCTCAATCGTTCTCGGGCTTCCTCCAAAAGGCGGAGCAGTTGTTAAACCGGGAATCTTAATCAGGAACGGACGTGCCGTAAAATTGGCGATATCCTGCAATTCATTATTGGTTTTATCCGGACTTCTGAAAACCAATTGGCCTACCGGCTGGGAAGAAGCGTCAAAACGGATGATAAACGGCGGTGGGGCACCCGGCGGTAAAAATACCTGCGAACGATTGGAAAGTGCATTGATTTCGGCTATTGCCTGTCCCATATCGGTTCCTTCATAAAAGTTAACTTTCATCAGCGTCAATCCCTGGGTATTTTTTGTTTCAATGCTTTCGATTCCGCTGGTAAACAGCATCATGTTCACATACATCTTGGTAAAATAGCCTTCCATTTGCTGCGGCGTATAACCGTTAAAGGAATGGGCTATATAAACAACCGGAAGATTCATATCCGGCAGGATGTCGACTTTTATTTCTTTAGTAGCTTTAATCCCGAAGAATAAAAGCCCTAATACCATTACCATAACGGAAATGGGTTTGCGCAAGGCAAAGCGTATTAAATTCATAATTTCGGGGTTTAGTGTATAGCGTTCAGTAAAATGTTCAGATCGCCCATAGCGGCCGCTTTGATCCATAAGGCCTGCCAAATATTGTTCTGTGCGATTTCATACTCGATTTCTGCTCTGTTGAGCATATAGAATGCCTGGGTCAAATCGACAATGGTTGTTAGTCCGTTGTCGTACAAAGCCGTATGCTGACGATAAGCATCGTCTGCCGCTTTTACCTGGGTTTTCGTTTCTTCAAAATTCTCAAGGGCATTTTTGAGTTTATCGGCTGCCCATAACTGCTGCGCTTTAAGCTCCTGCTGCGTATAATCGTATTCCTTTTGCAGGGATTCCGTTATGAATTTTTGTTCCCGTATTTTCGAAGATTGCCGGTACAGGCTGGTCAGGTTCCAGCTCATCGTCAGCCCTACAATATAGTTGCTGCGGTCGATCCCTGCGCCATCCGAATAGGTTTTGGAAAAAGCGCTGTTATCCTGTACATAATTCCAATTAAAACCCGAACCGCGTCCCTGCAATACCCCAAATGCGGCAAGCGTGGGAAGTCCCAAAGCCGATTGCAGTTTTTCCTGCTGCCCGCTTTTTGTAACAACACTTTTTTGCCATTCAAGTACCGGGTGCGCCGTTAGGTCTAACGCTGTTTCCGATGCAAAAAGCGGCATCGTAGTGGTAAAAACACTGTCCAGTTGGTAATGCGCATACTCCTCACCCAGCATGACCGCCAAGGTTTTGGAATATTCCAGCTCCATGTCAAACGCTTTTATCCTCGCCGACTGTGCATTGGCTACTTCAGCTTTGGCAACCGAAAAGTCTACACCGGGAATCAATCCGCTGTTCGCACGGCTTTCGGTCGTTTCGGCAACAACTTTGGCCCGTTCCAGGTTTTTCTCCTGTACATACTTGATGCGCTGTGCTGCCAAAAGATTAAAATAGGCAGCGCCTACTTTGACTTTATGCTGAAACTTGGTTTGTTCTAAGTCCTTGTTTGCTACACTTTCATCTGCTTTTGCAATGGCAACCTGGTTTTTGAGTTTGCCGAAAGTAAAGAGATTCCAGTTTACATTGGCTAAATAAAGTGATCCGAAAGCGGCATTCCAGTTTTGTTCGGCCAGCGGCATGGATGTCGAGGCGACTCCCAAACCGCCATAGCCATATAAAGGTCCGTTTTGGGCATTAATAGTCCCGAAACTTTGTTGGGCTACCAGGGTCAGATCTGGTAAATACTGACTTTTTTGATACTGTATCGTTTGTTTTGAAGCTTTTTGTACCGCTTCTTTGGCTTTTATTTTTTCGAAATTCTGAACAGAACGTTCAAGCGCATCAGCCAGTTTTGTGGTTTGTCCCTGGACGGATCCTGCGACAAAGCATAGCACTGACCATGCAAAGAATTGCATTTTCATACATGATTATTTAAAATTAAACAATAGAAATTCGGTGGTAAATACCGGAAATACCACGCAATTCAATTGTTAACAATCAAATACGGTAAACGCAATAAAAAATATAGAGGGGATTGGCAGGAAGGGGTTTGGAGTGATAAACGAACTTTGGGGTCGCTGTTGTTTCAACAGTTACTGCCGGTTCGAACACAGCTCCGAAAAAACGGTGCGGTACTGCCTCACCTAAGTATTTATGGCTGACATCTAACTGTTTTGCCAATACCGTTTTTTCATTCAGCTTAAATTCCTGCTGCGCTTTTTTACAACAATCCTTCTGGTGTTTTTTGTTGTTCTTAATACAGTGCGGACAATTTTCGGCTGTTGGATTGTTTTCCTGATGTAACGTGATGTTTTGCGTTACTCCTTTACATAAATGCGAATAGGTAGTAAATCCGGAGGATACTACCATATATAAAGTGGCTAAAAACAGGAGAACTATTCTTTTCAATTTTCGCAATTATCGGTTCACAAAGCTACTGTTATTTATCCTGTTCTCTTTTTACTAATCACGCTTCTGTTTATACGATTCGGACATTTACCGGATCAAAACAGCAACATTACTACTTAAAACAGACATATTTCACTTTCACTCTTGTCCATATCACGCCCTGATCCGGTGCTGCCATACCGGCAAAAAAAATACTGCTCCGAAACCCGAAGCAGTACACGATCATTATAAAATAAATGAATTATTTTTTTGATTCTTCTACAGATACTTTTCTGAATTCTTTTAAAAGTTTGCTTAATTCTAAAGCTGACTTACGGGCTCTTGTTCCGGCTGCTTTATTTCCTTTTTCTACTTGAATTTCAGATTCAGCTTTGAATGTCTCAATTTCGGCGTTGATTTTAACTAATAAGTCTTTCATGATAATATATTAAAATTAAGCTGCAAAAATACTAATTCCTCTTAATTCACGGGCTATTGAAAGGAATTATCTCCTAATTTATTTAGCATCATACGGCTATCAAACAATAACTTTTACAGTAAGCAGCCGGCACGATATTCAACTTGTCGGTATTTTAAAACAGCAACCGCTTCTTTTACAGCATGCTACCGTAAAAATAAAAGAGAGGGAATGCAAACGTCCCCTCTCCTTCTGCAAGGAAGTAATAATTTACTTAAGATTACTTTCAATTCACTTGTAAACGCCCTACCAATCAAATTAAACAACTTCACAAAATTCTTGGCAAGTAATAATCTTTGTTTTCAATTTAACCGATAATTATGACTACAACATTATTAGCACTGTCATTGGCTTTTGCTTCCTTTTTTGTTAACTAACTGTTTTTAATTCAATAACGACACGGCGACATCCGTTTCAATTATCTACGTTCCTAAATCTATTTACACTTTTTAAACAATCATTTTCTTTAAAAAAGCTATCGCTAAGCTTTTTTCCCTTCCTGATACTTTCACCCTTTTTTAGCATTTCTACAGCTTTAGTTTCAGCATCAGGACACTACAAATGGAGAAAAAATAATGCTGAAAACAAAAAATTACACTACACAATTATACTCAATCCGGAAACTTTTTTTTGAACCCTTATCTATACAGATATCCCAGCCCGCAAGTGTTTTGAGGCGAGTGATACTCAAAAAATGTTTTGTGTACAATTGCGTAGGATGGAACCGGAAAAGGACTGTTTAATGGTGCTAATATGCGGCATTAAAAAACCGCCTCTTTTAGAAAAGGCGGTTTGCTTTGAAAAATATCGTGTGCTGTTTTAATCCGTTTTTAGATTGTCCTGAACAAATTGCCAGCAGTATTCTTTAATACTTTGTCTTACTTCCCGAAATTGCCGGTGTATCTCCGGAAGCGTTCCGGTAGCCTGAGCCGGATCGGGAAAGTTCTGGTGCAGCTTTTGCGCTTTTGTCGGGAAAAACGGGCAGCGTTCTTTTGCATTATCACAAACGGTAATTACAAAATCGAAAGCGATGCCGGCATATTCATCAATACTATTTGATGTATGCCCGCTGATATCCACACCGTCTTCTTTCATTATGGCAATAGCCAAAGGGTTCACACCGTGGGTTTCCACGCCTGCACTGTAAATTTCGGCAGTATTGCCTGCAAAATGACGTAAATAACCTTCTGCCATCTGGCTTCTGCAACTATTACCGGTGCAGAGTATGAGTACTTTTTTTGGGGTCATAAAATTGTTTTTTAAGGTATAAACTTGTTCGGACTAACAGGATCAAGACGGGAACTTCTATCAAAGGCCCGATAACGCCAGCAAAGGCTTGCGGAGAATGGATTCCAAACACACCTATGGCTACAGCGATAGCGAGTTCGAAGTTGTTTCCTGTTGCGGTAAACGCCACGGCAGCATTTTTATCGTAAGGAATGCCAAAAGCTTTGCCGGTAAAAAAACTGATCAGGAACATCAGTACAAAATAGAGCAGCAAAGGGATGCTCACTTTAATTACGTCTTTGGGAAGTGCTAAAAAAGCTTCTCCTTTCAGGCTGAACATCAATACAATTGTAAACAACAGTGCATAGAGCGTAAAGGGACTTATAAAAGGCAGGAACCGGTTTTGAAACCAGTGTTTTCCTTTCATTTTTATACAAGTGTACCGGCTTAAAAAACCAAGTACAAAAGGCAATCCCAGGTACAGCAATACGCTTTCGGTTACATCCCGCATCGGAACCGCAATATTAAAGCTACCGATTCCTAATTTTTCCGGTAGCACATTCAGAAACAGCCATACATAAAAACTATAGGAAAAAATCTGAAAAATACTGTTTAAAGCAATTAGTAAAGCGGCATATTCCCTATTGCCTTTTGCCAGATCGTTCCAGACAATGACCATCGCAATACACCTGGCTAACCCGATTAATATCAGGCCGGTCATATAGGCCGGTTCATCCCGCAGCAGTATGACTGCCAAGGTGAACATCAGTAATGGTCCGACTATCCAATTGAGTATCAAAGAAACGGATAATACCGTTTTGTTCTTAATCGCTTTCGGCAATAAGCCATACTCTACTTTTGTCAGCGGCGGATAAAGCATTAACAGCAAACCTATTGCCAGCGGAATATTGGTAGTTCCCCAGGACAGGCTGTCGATTAGCGTGGTTATACCCGGAAAGATATTCCCCAACAGTATACCGAAAAGCATTGCCAGAAAAATCCACAGGGTCAGATACCGGTCTAAAAAACGAAGTTTGGTCTGCATCACGGGTTCTAATTAGCAGCATCCGGAATCCGGAAAACAACAGGCAGCTGTTCCGGAATGGATTTCTGAAAGTTTTATTTTTGTTTTTTGCGGCGGTATTCCGCAGGCATCGTTGGCCAGACAGGCCGTTGTTTTATTTTTCAGTATAAAATTGTTCCCGTTAAAATCAAGATCATATTTTCCGATCGTTTCACTTTGGTATTCCACTTCAATTTCCAGGTCTTCCATTTGTAGTTTTGCTTCGGAAAGTTCTATAATATGAAGCAGTTTAGCCGGTTTTAAACGGTGTTCATAATCATCAGCATCCCATAACTGGAAGTTGGCTACTTTTTCATGACGAACGGTACCGCCGCAATCTATAAAGTGGCGGGTAATGATTCCTACTTCTGTTACATGAAAGTGCTCGGGTACAAAACTTCCGTTTTCGAGCTGAAAAGCGACATTATCCAATGCCGGCAGCATTTCTTTTACTTGTGATAGTTTCATAAATGGTTGTTTTATTTAATTGTAATATCGCATTATTACGATGGTTTGTTTTAAAAAAAATGCTAACAGCATTTTTCTATTCCTGCGTTTTCAATAAAAAAGTTATTGAGTTCGCTTTTGATCTGTTTCCAGCTCTGTTCGTCAATACAATAACAAACACTGGTTCCTTCAATATTTCCTTTTATAATCCCGATGTTTTTCAATTCTTTCAGATGCTGGGATATCGTTGCCTGTGCCAGTCCTAACTCTCCGACCAAATCATTACAAATGCAGCTGTTTGCTTTAATGATATGCTGCAGGATCGCTATCCGCGCCGGATGGGCCAATGCTTTCAGTATGGTTGCCAGCCGGTTTTGTTCTTCGTTAAATATGTCGGATTTGGTTACGCCCATTTTTACTTTTATTACATCGCAATATTACGATAATTAATTTGATTTAAAATCAATTCCTCCTTTTTTTGGTCTGTCTTTTCCCGAATACTACTATTTCCCGGATTGTATCTATTGCTTTTCGCTGTATATTTTTAATAATGCTAAAGCCAGATTCGGTTCAATACGGGTGATTCTTCCGGTAGTAATATTCACCCCGACACCTACATTAGCAGGCCCTATCCCTATCCCGGTCATGCCGATACCCGAAAAACTAAGGAAAGTACTGTATTCGTTTTCTCTTCTTTTAATCCACAAAGCCATCCCGGTAAAACCGCCTTTGCTCACTTTAATTTCTTCACCGATTTTTACATCGAATACTTTAAACTGCCCGTTGCCGATTTCATATTTTTCTCCCTGAACTTTATAGCTTTGTGTTTTGTTTTCGGTGAGGTCCTGACTGCCATAAACAAAAATCTTATTTTTAGGAATGTGTATAACGTTAGCTTCAAAAAGGGCATCCTCACAAAAAAAAGTGCTCAGAATCAATTCCCCGGTGGCATTGTCTAATTTTCTAAAACTTTCAAATTTAAAAGCATTGGCACCATATTTCTGGGTTTCGCTTTTTATCTTATCAAACAGCCGGACTACATTTTTAAGTTCCCCTGTTGCTTTTACTGTAGCAATTAACCGGGCATTGGCGAGATCCGTTTTTTCCGTTAAATAAATAAACTGCCTGTACTTAGGGTCTTCAATAGAATCATTTTTCCGGAGAAACTCGATATGCTGTGAAAAAGAGTAATGTGCTAAAAAAAGTAATCCTAAAATCAGTAGTTTTTTCATCTGCTTATTATATTAATGGTACCGGAAAAAAAGCAGACTAAAATAGCGCTTTTCCCTGAAATCCCGGTTAAAAATGGTTTTGTTTATGGAATCGAAAAAACGTTAATATGCTTTTGTTCGGAACGGTTCAGCCGATAGCTGGCAGTACACCATAAAAAAAGCTGAAGTTTAAAAACTCCAGCTTCTCTAATTTATTTTTTAAACACTATTTTTTGGCTTTGTCCAAAGCACCTTTAGCGTCTTCTTTTACTTTTTCAGCACCAGCTTTAACATCTTCCACTGCTTTATTGGTAGCGTCTTTTACTTCACCAGCAGCTTCTGTAGCTTTTGCTTTAGCAGCATCCCAGGCGCTTTTCGCTTTATCAACAGCTTCCTGAGCTAATTTTTCAGCAGCTTTATCGCCTTTTGCTTTAGCTTCCTCTAAGGATTTTTCAGCGGCTTTTAAATCTTCCTGCAGTTTTGTTTCCTCCGGATTTGCTTCAGGAGCTACCTCAGGTGCCGGCGGCGGTGCTACTTCCATAGTTTCTTCTTCCGGTTTTGGCGTTTCTTTTTTACAAGATGTTGCAAATAATAATCCGCATAATGCCAGGGTTAATGTTAGCTTTTTCATTGATCTATAATTTTTATGGTTTAAACTTATTCCTAAAATTATAAAAAAAATAAATCAATTCACTTATTTTCAGTGTAAATCATTATTTTTTAATAAAAAACAAATGATAAATACTTTTTTAAGCAGCTGTTTTTAAATATTTCTTTCTCTATTCCTTAATATGCATCAACAATGGACTGCTGTTTCAAAACAGCAATGCCGGTTTCGTATATCGGATTTTTATATTTCCGGCACACTTTACTGCTTTATTCTTTTCCTGTTTCACAATTAGTCGGTATTTTTGTGTGCTTAAAGTCCTTTCCTAATGATTACTAAACCTTCCCATCCAATCTACAATATTCATTTTGGTTTGGTTTGCTTAAGCTCCCTGTTATTTTCTGCCAGTTTTAACATGCTCATTCCCGAGCTGCCGGATTATCTGAGCAGTATGGGCGGAGCAGAATACAAAGGATTGATCATTGCCTTATTTACGTTAACCGCCGGGATTTCCCGACCTTTTAGCGGCAGGCTGACCGATACCTTAGGGAGAGTGCCGGTAATGGCAACCGGTTCGATAGTATGTTTTATCTGCGGCTTTTTATACCCGGTATTGGGAACCGTTTCCGGATTCCTGTTTTTACGACTGCTTCATGGTTTTTCCACCGGTTTTAAGCCTACCGCCACCGCTGCCTATGTGGCCGATATTATTCCGCGGGAACGCTGGGGCGAAGCACTCGGTATTCACGGGCTGTGTTTTAGCACCGGAATGGCAATAGGTCCCGCCATAGGAAGTTCCATTAAGTTATATTCGTCCATGAATATGCTGTTTTATGCTTCTTCCGTATTTGCCTTATTATCAATTCTTATTCTGATGAATATGAAAGAAACGCTTAAAAATAAAGAGCGTTTCCGGTTTTCCATTCTTAAAATATCCCGAAAAGACATTATAGCCGTAGAGGTTTTACCGGCAGCAATTGTTACCTTTTTATCTTATGTTGCCTATGGTGCCATACTGACACTGATCCCGGACTGGAGCGAACACATGGGAATTGCCAACAAAGGTTTGTTCTTTATGGTTTATACCATTGCCTCGCTGGTTATCCGTTTTGTTGCCGGTAAGGCTTCCGATAAATACGGCCGTATCCACGTTATAAAAATCGGTCTGGTACTCCTCTTTATATCGCTCTTTGTTATCGGCTACTCCGAAAGCTTTACCGGATTAATGCTCGGATCCACCATTTACGGAGTGGCAACCGGAATCTTATCGCCGGCTTTAAATGCCTGGACGGTCGATATGAGTCATGCCGATCACCGCGGTAAAGCAATGGCTACCATGTATATTGCTTTGGAGGCCGGAATCGGACTGGGCGCCCTGTGTGCCGGTTGGTACTATCAGGACGTGATTGCTAAAATACCGGTCATTATGTATGTAACGGCTGGAATTACCGTTTTGGCACTGCTATACATGCTGCTGCGTACAAAAACGGAACTGAAAACAGAATAACTATTATTTCCTGATAAAATGATAACGGGCGGCTATATAGCTGCCCGTTTTTTTTTGGACAGGCACGCCTGAAAAACAGCAAATTTTCCCCGGGCTGATTTCCGTATCTTTTTGTCTGAAACTACGTTTACATAACGGACAATTGGCTTTTTTTAGAATTAAACACTACTTTTTCAAACATTATTCTAAATTTTATTTGTATATCTCAAAATAAAGTTTTATGTTTATCCTGTTGTAATACAACAATATACGCTCCCCATTAAAATAACATACGGTTATCACTCCCCATATAACCAAAACAAACAGCAACAGGAATAGCCTTTTGCTGCACTGGGTGTTTTTTGTGTAAACCCACAAAAAAACTGCCCGGTAAACAGGTACTATTTGTAAATCTAAAAGCGAGATTATGAATCAAAAACAAATTAAAACCATTTGTTATGCCGTATTGTTTATACTTGGGGGATTGCTCACCGGATGTGAATTGGAAGAAGATGTTATTCAGAAGAATGCTTACCGGGAACGGCTTGCCATCCGCAACAGCACTTTTGACGCACTCTCAAAGGAACAGCCTTTTGTACAGGCACTTTCCGGCTTAAACAGAGGCAAACATGGCAAAGGCAGCTTCTCCGGAACAATCATGGAAGCTCAATACGGCTTTACGATTTTACCGGATAAAGCGGTTGTGATCGAAAAAGAAGGGAAAACCTCCTATACCTTTCAGATCGTCCGGGAAACACCGGACAGCACCTGTTTTGAAAACCTGGTGATCCATACGGATAATCCCGGCTCTACCAGGGCTTTTATCGTAAAATACACTCCGGAAGTCCCCATCGTTCCGAGTGTCACACACGAATCCTTTTATTTTAGCGGAGCAATCCGCATCACACCGATTGAATACAATGCTGAGCTGGCAGGGAAAAAAATAGTCTGTGTTACGGCAACGGTGATGATGTGTGACCAGTCCTGGTCGGGAAGCGGATCGACCACACCGCATGTGGCGACCCAGTATTGCAACAACCCGAACCATTTGTTTGAGGTAACCACCACGACCTGCGATATGGTGGCCGGAGGCGGCAGTTTTGGCGCCGGCGCCGGACAATACTCCGGTGGTGACGGTATGGGAGGTACCGGAGGAGGTGGCGGTGATGGCGAACCCGGTAACGATGATGGACTGACACCGCCGAATCCTTGTCCGCGTTGTCCTGATTTTACAACCGTTCCGGTGTTGGAACCATCGGAACCAGCAGTACATTGCGATAAATTAAAAGAGCTTTTAAAAAGTGCAGCCGTTAAAAATGCTATTCGTGCCCTGAATAGTGAACAGGTTTTTGGCGGCACTAAAGAAAAAGGCTATAACCTGGCGCTGAACCCACAAAATAAACTAATAGCAACCGAAGTGCCTTATCAGAGTACAGGAGAGAGTTCTGTTCGGTATTCTCAGTCTGCTATGCTTTTTGGAGGGATTCATTGTCATTTGTTTACACATTTTCCGATGTTCTCTCATGCAGATGTAGCGATACTAAGTGGTTTTTATACCCGTCATAATTATTCAGGAAATAACGGGGTGCCGGATCCTACTATTCCGGTACATATTTTAGTATCCGAAATGGGAGTATATGCCATTAGTGCTGATGATGTTGAAAGTTTGCAAAAATTAACTTCTATTTATTTGAATGATAGTAATAGAGATGATTTCGATAAAGATTTGGAGAAAAGATATACAAAAACAGAGAATAGAGATAATATTAGCGCTGTAGACTATCAAAAAGCTTTTTTGGAGTTTCTGAAAAAATATAATTTAAATATCTCAATGTATAAAGCAGATGATGATTTGACTAAATGGACTAAATTAGCATTAAATCCTGATTCAAATACAAATATCAACAATCCTATAATAACAACCAATTGTAATTAAGATAGTTATGAAAAATATACTCACAATACTATTAGTTTCTTTCTTTTTATCCTGTAAAGCACAGGTTATAGTACCACTTGCAAGTGATAGTGATATGGCATATAATAGTGGAACTTACAATAAGGATGTAGATAACGATTTTGATAAATATGTTGGAACCTGGAAGCACCAACAAGGTAATACATCATTAAAAATAGTATTAAAAAAAATAACATTTGATCATTTTGTGACTGAATATAAAAATTATTACCAGGATATTTTGGTTGGTGAATATCAATATATTGAAAACGGAATTGAAAAAGTCAATACTTTACAGCAAATGGAGTTAATGCCTTCAGAAGCAAGTGGCTATAATATCTCTGGAAATTTGATCATCGGCAAGAATACATATCCAAAATGTTCTGAATGTAATTTAAATGAAAGAAGAATAAAACTACGATATAGAGATCCTGAAAGGAAATATTTAAGTAATGCTATTGTTTTGCGATACAAAAATGAAAATGGCGCAGAGAAGATAATTGCTAAAATCTATAAAAGTGATGGTTCATTTATGCAGCCTGATGGCTCCCCTGATGAAATGCGGGTTCCTTACGGTGAATATGTTTTGACAAAACAACCGTAATGAAAAGCATATTGATAATACTGTTAGTCTCTTTCCTTTTATCCTGTAAAGCACAGGTCATAGTACCTCTTGCGGATGATAGTGATTTGGCGTTTACAAACGGAACCTATAATAAAGATGTTGACAATGATTTTGATAAATATGTGGGAACGTGGAAGTTTCAACAAGGAAATATGTCTTTGACTTTTGTGTTAAAAAAGATAACGTTTACGTACTACCAAAAAATGAATTATTATGAAGATTTGCTAATAGGTGAATATAAATTTATTGAAAATGGTATTGAAAAGGTAAATACGTTAAACCAGATTATTAATCCACCAGCGAAGACAGGAGATCATAATGTTTGGGGAAATTTATTATGGACAAACAATTTATATCCAAAGTGTAACGATTGTTTAGAAAACGAAAGAAGGGTGAAACTATCCATTACTGATCCATTAAGAAAATATCTTGAGAATGCTGTTATTCTACGTTACAAAAATGAAAATGGAACAGAGAAGATAATCGCTAAAATCTATAAAAGTGATGGTTCATTTATGCAGCCTGATGACTCCCCTGATGAGATGCGTGTTCCTTATGGTGAATATGTTTTGATAAAACAACCGTAATGAAAAGCATATTGATAATACTGTTAGTTTTTTTCTTTTTATCCTGTAAGGCACAGATTGTAGTACCTCTTGCAAGTGATAGTGATATGACATATAAAAGCGGTACCTATAATAAGGATATAGATAACGATTTTGATAAATATGTTGGAACCTGGAAGCACCAACAAGGTAATACATCATTAAAAATAGTATTAAAAAAAATAACATTTGATCATTTTGTGACTGAATATAAAAATTATTACCAGGATATTTTGGTTGGTGAATATCAATATATTGAAAACGGAATTGAAAAAGTAAACACGCTACAGCAAATGATTACACAGCCTAATAATACGAGTGAATATAATATTTCAGGAAACTTAATCTGGACAAAAAACTTGTATCCAAAATGTTCAGAATGCGATGAAAATGAAAGGCGGATAAAATTATTTATCTCCGATCCATTAAGAGAATATCTTTCAAATGCTATTATTTTACGATATAAAAATGAAAATGGCACAGAAAAGATAATTGCAAAAATCTTAAAAAATGGTACTTCATTTATGCCTCCAGATAACGCTCCGGATGAAATGCGTATTCCTTATGGAGAATATATTTTAGTAAAACAGCTGTAATGAAAGCATATATATACAGTTTAATATTAGGATTTATCGTCTTTAATACCTATTCTCAAACACCTATCATAAACAGGTACGGTGTAGAAAAATACGGTAGAATAGAAGGGGCATATTACAAGGATATAAATGGATTTCACAATCAATATATAGGAACGTGGGTTTACAATAATGGCAATACAACATTTAAAGTTGTCTTTAAACCAAAAGATAGTTTCCATGTAACTACGGATGTCAGAAATTATTATGCTGATTTTTTAATAGGCGAATTTCAATATATTGATAACGGAATCGAGAAGGTAAATACGTTTTCAAATATTAACCAAACATATAGTAACATATTTGATTACAATATTGTTAGTGTAACACGTATATATAAATCAACGTATCCATTATGCCTCGAATGTGAAGAAGATGAAAGACGTTTATTATTGTTCTTCAATGAGCCTTCCCGTAGAAATATTTGGGGAGGTATAAGTAATAAGTTTGTGATTAGAAGATTTATGCAAAACGGACAAGAAAAATTAAAAGTTCAATTTGTTTATACCGGTAACGGGCTTGAGTCTTTGAATACTATGGATGGACCTCCAGCAAATATAAATAGCTTTAGTGTACCTTATGGAGAATATATTTTAGTAAAACAACCGTAATGAAAGTATCTATATACAGTCTGATATTTGTATGTACTATATTTAATATTTATCCTCAAACGCCAATAATTGATATGTATGGTAATGAAAAATTTGGAGGTATTGAAGGAGCTTATTACAAAGATGTCAACGGATTTAACGACCAATATGTAGGCACTTGGCTTTATTCAAATGATGGTAACTCTTTCAAAATAACCTTTGTTAAAAAACTAATGTTTTATAATGTTACTGGTCCTAAAAATTATTATGAGGATTATTTAATTGGAGAATACCAATATATTGAGAATGGAGTTGAAAAAGTAAATACCCTTTCAAATTTGAACAATTCTTTTACGGATATTACAGATTATAATCTTTATTCTCAAGCAAGAATTTTTAAATCAACGTATCCATTATGCCCTGAATGCGGAGAAGACGAAAGAAGATTATTATTGAATTTTAATGAGCCCAGCAGGAGAAATATTTGGAATGGAATAAGTAATAAATTTGTTATTAGAACATTTGACGGACAAACAAAGCTTAAAGTTCAATTTGTTTATACCGGTAACGGGCTTGAATCTTTGAATACTATGGATGGACCTCCAGCAAATGTAAATAGCTTTAGTGTGCCTTATGGAGAATATATTTTAGTAAAACAGCTGTAATGAAAGCATCTATATACAGTCTGATATTAGGCTTTGTTTTATCAAGTGTTTATTCACAAAGCCCGATAATTCCAAGATTTGGTAGTGAAAGTGTTGGGAGAGTTGAAGGAGCCTACTATAAAGATATAAATGGTTTTCTTGACCAATACGCAGGTACTTGGCTCTATATGAATGACAATGCGTTGTTAAAAATAGTACTTGTTAAAAAGCTTATGTTTTACAAAGTAACAGGGTTTAAAAATTATTATGAGGATTATTTGATAGGAGAATACCAATATATTGAGAATGGAGTCGAAAAAGTAAATACCCTTTCAAACTTGAGCAATACTTATACTGATATTACAGATTATAATCTTTATTCAGTTGCAATGGCTAAGAAATATTCACCTCCTTCATGTCCAGAATGTAGTGAGGATGAAAAGCGTTTATTACTAGATTTTAATGAGCCAAGCCGAAGAAATATTTGGAATGGGATTAGTAATGATTTTGTTATTAGAAAATTTACTGAAAATGGGGTAACCAAATTAAAAGTTCAATTTGTTTATACCGGTAATGGACTTGAATCTTTGAATACTATAGACGGACCTCCAGCAAATGTAAATAGCTTTAGTGTTCCTTACGGTGAATATGTTTTGATAAAACAACCGTAATTATTGGGCACTCTTGTCTATCCCAAAGCATGGGTTAAGGAACCTGGGCAACCAGTTCCAGCCGTTTCACAACACTATGCTGCATCAATAATGTTCCGGGTGATAAAACGGCATTAGCCCCTACTTTTGTATTATCGCCCACCAAGGCACCAAATTTTTCAACTCCGGTCGCGACTATACTGCCGTCATGCATAACAAAAATCAGTTTGTTATCCCGTTCGTTATAATGGTTCGCAATTACCGAACCCGCTTCAAAATTTACGTTACTGCCCACGATGCTGTCGCCTATAAAATTAAAATGGGCAGCCGCTGTATTTTCAAGGAGAATGCTGGTTTTAATCTCACAACCGGGACCGATCTTTACGGAACTCGCCAGATAAACACCGCCTCTCAGGTATGCATGCGCGCCTATAAAGCAGTTTTCAGCAATAATTACCGGTGCTTTTAAGGTTACGCCTTTTTCGATAACAGCCGTTTTATGAATCGCAATACCGTCAATAATGGTATATTCTTTTTCCGGTAATGTGGCTATTTTAGCATAAATACTATCCGGAATTTTAGAAGTTACTTCCCATGGTTTCCAATCTTTTTGAAAAGGAAAATGTTTGATAAAATCGGCGGTATAATGTGATAACATCTTGTCTTTGTAATTACAGTGATTTAAAAGTACAAAATCATTTTATTTCCTCAGACTATATAATCGAATTAAAATGTTGCAAAATTATACCAATCGGTATATATTTGTATTGTATTTTTTATCGTCATGAACAAAGCCGAAAAAACAAAGCAGTTTATTATTGAGAAGACCGCTCCTATTTTTAATATGAAGGGCTATTCCGGCACGTCCATGCAGGATATCACTTTAGCCACCGGACTGACCAAAGGCAGTATATACGGGAACTTTAAAAATAAAGACGAAGTGGCACTGGCTGTTTTTCAGTACAATTATGAAAAAATGCAGACTTTGTTTATACAGGAGATCAGCAAAAAGACTACCTACCGGGAAAAATTAATGAGCTATCCGGAACTGTATGAAAAATTCGCCACCGAAAGATTTCCTTTGGGCGGCTGTCCGATTATGAATACCGCAATTGAAGCAGACGATACCCATCCGCAGCTCAAAGCATTGGCAAAAAAAGCCATGCTGTTCTGGAAAGACAGCCTGGTACGCCTGATCAATAAAGGTATCGAAAAGAACGAATTCAAAAGCACTACTAACGCCGATGAAAATGCCCTGACCATTATCGCCCTGATTGAAGGCGCAATAATGATGATCAACCTGACCGGCAAGTTGGACTATCATCAATCGATGATGAATACCCTCCGAAAAGTAATAACCGCACTATAAAAATTTTTTAACCAAAAATATACCGATCGGTATAAAATAAAATTATGAAAAACGTCAATATTATTCTCGCAAAAAGAACCCCGACAGGAGGTTTTCTCGGCAGTCTTTCACATTTGAGTGCCACCGAATTAGGAAGCATTGCCATCAAAGCTGTTTTAGACCATACCGCGGTTCCGGCAGCTGCCATAGATTCGGTATATATGGGCAATGTATTATCGGCAAATCTGGGGCAGTCACCGGCACGCCAGGCAGCACTGTTTGCCGGTATTCCCAACGAAACCGACTGTACTACCGTTAACAAGGTTTGCGCCGCCGGGATGAAAGCCGTTATGCTGGGCGCACAGCAGATTCAGCTGGGCATTGACCAGGCGGTAATAGCCGGCGGTATGGAAAGCATGAGCAATGTGCCGCACTATACCCAGCAGCGAAAAGGCAATAAAATGGGCAATTCCACTCTGGTAGACGGTTTACTGAAAGACGGTTTAACCGATGTTTACAACGGTTTCCACATGGGCAATGCCGCTGAGATTTGTGTACGAAAATACCAGATCAGCCGCGAAGAACAGGATCTTTATGCGCTTGCTTCCTATAAAAAAGCGACCGACGCCACCCAATCCGGAAAATTTAAAAATGAAATTATCCCGATAAGCATCCAAACAAAAAACGATACACTTATTTTCCAGGAAGACGAAGACATTTACAAGATCATTCCGGAGAAAATCGGGAAATTAGCGCCTTCTTTTGAAGAAAACGGAACCATTACCGCAGCCAATGCCAGCAATCTTAATGATGCTGCCTGTGCGATATTACTGGTTTCCGATGAAATGGTTGCACAATACCAGCTACAGCCTTTAGCAAGAATTATCGGTTATGCCGATGCGGCACAGGCGCCGGAATGGTTTACCACCTCCCCTTCCATTGCGATTCCGAAAGCTTTACAGCAAGCCGGACTAACCCTTGATGCAATCGATTATTTTGAAATTAACGAAGCCTATGCTTCGGTGATTTTAGCCAACCAGAAAATCTTAGGCCTGGATCCGGACAAAGTCAACGTATATGGCGGCGGTGTCGCCATGGGACATCCTATAGGCGTTTCGGGCGCAAGGATTATCACCACCTTATTGTCTGTCTTACAACAGGAAGGCGGTAAATATGGTGTAGCCGCTATTTGTAACGGCGGCGGCGGCGCATCGGCAGTCGTGATTGAAAACATTACCCGCTAAATCCAAAACATTATCCCAATGAAAAACGAGGCATTCGAATATTTAAAACAACATATCGGAAAAGAAGTGAGTACTTCTCCTTCCCCTTTTATGAATTGGCTCAAACCGACCATGCTGGCGGTGGAAGAAGGCCGTTTGTCCTTTCAGTACACCATTCGCCACGAAATGACCAATCCCTATAAAACCCTGCATGGCGGCATCGTAGCAGCCATGATTGACGATGCGATTGGCGCAACTTTAATCTGCTACGGAGAGCCCTATTTTTATCCCACGATCAATAACGTTATCGATTATTTTGCCTCAGCAAGAGAAAACGATATTATCATCGCCGAAACAAGTATTATTAAAAAAGGCAACCAGATTGTCAATGCACAATGTGAGATCTGGAATAACGACAAATCAAAGCTCCTGGCCAAAGGATATACGAATCTTTTAAAGACCGGAATGAAATAACCCAATGAGCAGCCCTGTTTTACACGCAGGGCTGTTTTTATGTAAAAGCAAAAGTATTCTTAAATTTTACTTACTAGTAAGTAAAATTTTTATATTTGTACCATGAATGCTACCAGAGAAGAAATAATCCGTATTGCAGATGAGCTGATTCGCTCAAAAGGATACCATGCTTTCAGCTATGCCGATATTTCAAAAGTATTGGGCGTTAAGAATGCTGCCATCCATTATTATTTTCCTTCCAAATCGGATCTGGGTGTTGCTGTGATTGACAATACCGCAGAAAAATTCCAACAGACGATCCGATCCTGGGAACAATTGCCCTATGAAACGCAATTTCAGCATTTTGTGACCATGCATCAGAAAACCCAAAAGAACGAATGGGTCTGCCTGATGGGCGCTTTATCACCCACTTATGATACCCTGTCTGAAAGCATGCAGCTCCAATTGAAGGAACTGGCAGACAACATCATTATATGGCTGACCGGTTTATTAGAAAACGGAAGAGCAAAAGGCGTTTTTCATTTTACCGAAGAAGCCAAAGCCAAAGCTTATTGCATTCAGTCATCCCTTTTAGCATCACTATTACTGAATAAAGTACTCAAAAATGATGTGTACCAGGTCATTCAGAATACTATTTTAACTGTTTAGCTTTTAACCCGCTTACCGTTTCCGGTGAGCTCACCATAAAAGGAATAAAAATGAAAAGAGTCGTAATAACAGGTCTGGGTGCCTTAACACCCATTGGAAATACTATCGATACCTTTTGGAACAACAGTATCAACGGCGTAAGCGGTGCCGGATTAATCACCCGTTTCAATGCCGAAAAATTCAAAACACGGTTAGCCTGTGAAGTCAGGGATTTCAAACCGGAAACATACTTAACCCACAATGAGATCAAACGAAGTGATTTGTTTACGCAATATGCTTTGTACACCGCTGCACAGGCCATGGAAGATTCCGGGCTGGATGTTGCCAAAATGGATCCGTTTGATATCGGGGTGATCTGGGGCGTTGGCCAGGGCGGAATGGAAACCTTTGAAAACGAAGTGCGCGATTTCACTTTAGGGGACGGTACACCGCGTTTCAATCCGTTTTTTGTTCCGAAGCTGATTGTCAATATGGCTTCCGGTATGATTTCGATGAAATATGGTTTACAGGGCATTAACTATACCACCGTTTCGGCTTGTGCCACTTCTAATACAGCCATTATGGATGCTTATAATTACATCAAGCTTGGCAAAGCCAAAGTATTTATAACCGGAGGTTCCGAAGCGCCTATCACACCGGCTTCAATGGGTGGTTTTGCTGCCATGAAAGCGATGTCGACACGCAACGACGACCCAAAAACAGCCAGCAGGCCTTTTGACAGTAACCGGGATGGTTTTGTAATGGGCGAAGGTGCCGGAGCCCTGATCCTGGAAGATTATGAACATGCTGTTAAAAGAGGTGCCAAAATCTATGCAGAAGTAGTAGGCGCTTCAATGACAGCCGATGCGTACCACATGACTTCTCCGCATCCGGAAGGTATTGGTGCTGCGAAAGCCATGCAGCTGGCTCTGGAAGAAGCCCGATTGAATCCGGAACAGATTGATTATATCAACATGCATGCTACGTCTACTCCTGTTGGCGATATCAGCGAGTTAAATGCGGTCAAAAAAGTGTTTACAAACAGTTCCAATTTAAGCATCAGCGCCACGAAGTCCATGACCGGGCATTTATTGGGAGCTGCCGGTGCTATTGAAGCGATCCTGTCTATAAAAGCCATTAATCACAATATTATTCCGGCTACCATTAA
Organism: Flavobacterium inviolabile; assembly: GCF_013389455.1. Lineage (NCBI taxonomy): Bacteria > Pseudomonadati > Bacteroidota > Flavobacteriia > Flavobacteriales > Flavobacteriaceae > Flavobacterium > Flavobacterium inviolabile. The sequence continues at coordinate 3,538,643 of NZ_CP058278.1, forward strand.
CCTGCACGAACCGGATAAAAATATCCCGGGCGATATTCATATTGTTGCCAATACTGCCATTGAGAAAAAAGTAACTGCCGTCATGAGCAATGCTTTTGGTTTTGGCGGCCATAACGGCATCATTGTCCTCAAAAAGATCTGATAAATACCATAAAAAAAGGCTAAAATCCATTGAATTTTAGCCTTTTTTATTGCCTGGAACTGTCTTAAAAAAACAGCCTTATTTTCTTTTATAATCGAATGTGGCCGGGAATTTACGGGTAACGATATTCGGTTCGGTGATGATTTTTTTGCCATATTTCGGGTTGATCTGCCTGTCCATAAACGTTTCGTCTTTAAACTTCTTATGCTCTACTATAGCCGATACTTTTACATTCACATCGATTGGCTGTACATAGTTGTCATTTTTAAGCATTACATAGAATTTTCCCTGTAGCATACCCGATTCGGTAAAGCGCTTAAAGGTGGCTACGCCCCTGCCGAAATCATAGGATTTAATAGGCTTGTCCTGTAAAAACAGTTTTTTGTTTTCTTCATTTACCAATGCATATTCCACATCTTCACCAATAGACGGCAAAGCCAGATTGGTCACTGCTCCGGCGGCAATTCCGCCTAACGGACTGGTAAAAATGGTCGTTGCTCCCTGAACAGCGCCCACAATCATCTTCCGGTTTTGCTGCCAATAGTCATTACTTTCTTTTCCTACGCCAACCCAGTATGCCCAGGCTACCACTTTTTTGGTTTCGTTAGCGGTAACAGCATTGTTGGGCAGGCTGAAAAAAACGCTTGACTGGCTCGCATCCAGGCTGGTTTTCGCATTCACCCGCTGGCTTTTATCCAAAACCATTTCTTCATATTTCTTTTCGTAGGTTACGACCTTTCTGGTTTTCTGTACCAGTAACGTATCATAGCCGGTTACGACATCTTTCGTAAACGAATTCCAGGTGGTATCCTGTTCTGTTACCCATTTTACCGTGGTGGTAAAGTTTTTGGTTTCTTCTGCAGCCGGAATACGCTGGATAAGTACTTTTGCCAGTTTTTCTTCGGCATCGTTGTTTTTAAACAGAAATTTAAAAACGGCTTTATGATTTACCGTTATCAGCTGTTTTTTTACTTTTTTGGTATCTATTGTCCTGAATTTGACTACGTCCGGAAATTCCGAAACGGCAACTTCGCCGATCTTTTTGTTATTATCTTCTTCAAAAGTGAACAGCAGCTGGTCCCCTTCTGCAAATCCGTACAGCAATTCTTCGGAGGAATCGGGTTTTATTTTTAAGGTTATTTCGGCTACGGTTATCGGTTTCTGAGCCAAAACTAAATTTGCCATCATTACAAACAGCAGGGTAATTTTATTCATTTTTAATTGTTGGTTTATTTTTCAAATTCATAGTCGCGTTCCACTTTGGCAATGCGCACTTTAAAAGTACTATACCAGTCGGTTCTTCCTTTTGCCCTGGCCACGCTGTGTTCCATATTCATTTTCCAGTGCTTTATCGCTTCCAGATCTTTCCAATAGGAAACGGTAATTCCTATTTCCGTTCTGGAGGATTCCACTCCTAAAAATCCCGGCTGTTCCTTTGCCAGAGCCACCATCCGGGTGGCCGTTTCTTCATAACCCTCTTCGAGAGCGGTTCTTTCGGAAGTAAAAATAACGGCATAATACGGCGGTTCGGGTGTTTGGGCTATCATTTTATAATTTTTTAGCTTCTTCCCAGAAAACGTCCATTTCGGCTAAGGTCATGTCTGCCAAAGGCTTGCCCATTTCACCGGCTTTACTTTCCAGGTACTGAAAGCGTTTTATAAATTTCTTATTGGTTCTTTCCAGAGCATCTTCCGGATTTACGTTTAAAAAGCGGGCGTAATTGATCATCGAAAACAGTACGTCACCAAACTCCGATTCGATTTTATCCTGATCGGCTTTTGCAACTTCCACCTGCAGTTCTTCTAATTCTTCCTGTACTTTTTCCCAAACCTGATGCGGTTCTTCCCAGTCAAATCCAACGCCTTTCACTTTATCCTGAATGCGGCTGGCTTTCACTAAGGCCGGCAGGCTTTTGGGCACGCCTTCCAAAACAGATTTTTTGCCTTCTTTGAGCTTTAGTTTTTCCCAGTTTTGTTTTACCTGTTCTTCATTTTCCACAACCACATCGCCGTAAATATGCGGATGGCGCTCTATGAGTTTGTCGGAAATGGAATTGGCAACATCGGCTATATCGAAAGCACCTTTTTCACTGCCAATTTTGGAATAGAAAACAATGTGCAGCAATACATCACCCAATTCTTTTTTGATTTCGTCCAGATCATTATCCAGAATGGCATCGCCCAGTTCGTAAACTTCTTCAATGGTAAGGTGGCGCAGGCTTTCCATGGTTTGCTTTTTATCCCACGGACATTGCGCTCTTAAGTCTTCCATGATATCGAGTAACCGGCTGAAAGCATCCAGTTGTAATTGACGTGTGTTCATTGCTTTAGAATTTGTGTAAAAATAAGAAATCCCGCCCGAAGGCAGGATTATTTATAAGGTACTTTTCAGAATTTTATTCTTCTGTAGCTGTTTCTTCTGTTGTAGCTTCCACTTCTGCAGGAGCGTCTTTAGAAACCAATCCTTTAGCCTGTAACATATTGTACCAGTTTAACACCTTTTTGATGTCGGAAGCATATACTCTGTCTTCATCAAATTGTGGTAAAACTTCTCTAAAATATGATTCTAATTTTGCATTATCTTCTTTATGAGAAAGTGCCGGTCCGTTATCTTCTTTTTCAGCAATAGCTCTGAAAACTTCAGCCAGACGAACTTCTCCTTCATACGTATAAATTGAAATTTCCGATAATAAACTCACATTACTGCGCAATCCTACCGTGATTCTTTTACCGTCAATTAATGACTCGGCAACAAATCCTGTTCTTGTTTGTAGTTTTAACGCGTATAAACCCGGTTTTCCTGAAATTGCTAATATTCTTTCGATACTCATTTTTATATTATTTTTTTTAGAGGAAGACAAATATCTAATCTTTGATTTGAAAAACAAAAATTATCGCCCTTTTTTGGCAATAAATTTCATTTTATAATCCGGACGAGTTTTTCCTTCCATGATGTTTTGTAATTTCTTAGAGATTAATCGCTTTTTTAACGATGATATTCTGTCGGTAAAAAGAATTCCTTCAATATGATCATATTCATGCTGAATAACTCTGGCAATCAATCCGTCGTAAACGTCTGTATGCTTGTTAAATTCTTCGTCGTAATATTCAATAGTGATTTTTTCTTTGCGGAAAACATCTTCTCTTACATCCGGAATACTCAGACAGCCTTCGTTAAAGCCCCATTCTTCGCCTTCTTCTTTTACAATTTTGGCGTTGATGAATGTTTTTCTGAAGTTTTTCAAAATTTCCTGTTCTTCCTGTGTAAGGTCTTCACTATCACTGAACGGTTCGCAATCTATAATAAACATACGAATAGCCAGCCCTACCTGTGGTGCTGCCAAACCAACGCCATAAGCATTATACATGGTATCGTACATGCTTGCAATGGTTCCTTTCAGATTTGGATAATCTTTTGAAACTTCTTCACATACTTTACGCAAAACGGGATCTCCGTATCCAATAATAGGTAAAATCATTGTTTTTAATTTATAAGGATTCAAAAAGAATTAAACCTCTTTTAAAAGACTTTTAATTCGAGCGCAAAAGTAATGAAAAAATACACATTGCAGGATGTATTCTTTTGTTTTGGCTTTTTTTAACCGTTTTTTTGCAAAATCCTTCTTAATTTTACTCCTACTTTTTTTACATTTTCTACCTTTGTTTTTAACACCGTGACGATGCTATATCAAATCAGAAAATTCATAGACAGCACCAATTTCACCAATGCCATAAAAGTAACGCTTGCCGCCGTAATCCCGTTTTTAGCTTTAGCCAATCTGGGGTATTTCAATATCGGTTTTACCGTTGCTTTGGGTGCCATACTCGCTTTCCCCAGTGATATTCACGGTAATTTAAAACACAAAATCAACGGTTTACTCGTCGCTGTTTTATTAGCCGCCGGATGTACTTTGCTCATCAGCGCCTGCAGTTCGCACCCGTGGATATTGTATCCGGTCATGGCTTTTTCGCTCTTTTTCCTTTCGATGTTATCAGCTTACGGCCAGCGTGCCAACCTGGTTTCGTTTTCGGGTTTAATTGCAATAGCCCTGGCTTTCAGCCATGATTACAAAGGCTGGGATCTGATCGTACACAGTACCTGGATTGCTGCCGGAGGGTTGTTTTATATTCTTATTTCCCTGCTTTTCTATTTTATACGGCCCAAACGTTATGTTGAATTACTGACGGTTGATTGTATCCGGCTGACATCAAAATACCTGAAACTGCGAGGGGATTTGTGGAATATTGATGCCAATAAATCCAAGATCATTGAGAAACAGCTGCACCTGCAGGTAGAGATCAATACCATACACGAGAATCTGCGGGAGTTTTTAATTGGTGCGCAAAGCAGTTCCAGTAACTCCAATCACAACCGGAAAATGCTGATTGTTTTTACCACCATGGTGGATATCCTGGAATTAGCGCTTTCGACTTCTTTTGATTACGACAAGCTGCATAAAAAATTTGCTGCCCACCAAAAGGTACTGGCTACTTACCAAAACCTGGCGTATAATCTTGCTGCCAGCCTGAAAAAAATTGCAAAAAGCATCGAAAACGGCTCAAAATACACTTCCCGGCATTCGTTACAGGAAGACCTTGAAGCGCTGGAACGCGTCATTGCCAATTATGAAAAAACGCTTGGTAAGGAAAATGCCTACGAAGGTGTTTTAATGCTCACCAACATGCTGCATTATGCCGAAAGACAGATTGAAAAGATCAAGACACTGGAACGGGTTTTCTCCGGTTCCATCAATATTAATCTCCAGGATTATAAAAACCGGAATAAGGACATTGAAAAATTCTTAACGCCGCAAAATTACCGCTGGAATACTTTAGTGGAAAACCTGAGTTTTTCCTCTACTTTTTTCCGCCATGCGCTTCGTATGACCATTACACTGCTGCTGGGCTATATTATCGGCCGTTTTCTTCCGTTTCAGAATGTTTACTGGATATTGTTAACAATAGTGGTTATCATGCGTCCCGGATATGGACTGACGAAACAGCGGTCTATTGAACGTATTCTGGGAACCGTTATCGGCGGGGTGATTGCTTTCGGCTTTTTATACATAACGAACAATCATACTGCTTTAGGGGTTTTATCGATTATTTCGATGCTGCTGGGCTTCACTTTTTCGAATACGAATTATAAGATTGGCGCCACTTTTGTGACCATGTATGTGATTTTTATTTACGGGATACTAACGCCCAATGTGAACGAAGTGATCCAATACCGTATTTTAGATACTCTGGTAGGCGCGGTACTTTCGTTTACGGCAAGTTACCTGCTATGGCCTTCATGGGAGTTTTTAAATGTGCGTACTTTTCTGGAAAAGGCAATTGCGGCAAACAGGGATTACCTGAAAGAAATTGCCGTTTTTTACAATCAGAAAGGGGAAGTTACCACTTCGTATAAACTCGCCCGAAAGCATGCTTTTATTGAGATCGGGAACCTTATGGCTTCATTCCAGCGTATGATACAGGAGCCCAAATCGAAACAACGGCAGAAATCGCAGGTTTTTAAGCTGGCGGTACTGAATCACACGTTGCTGTCTTCGCTTGCTTCCATAGGGACTTATGTACAATCCCACAAAACAACCAAAGCTTCCGAAGCCTTTAATATCGTGGTGAATACCGTGGTGCGGAATCTGGATCAGGCGATAGCGATACTGAACAATAAAAAAGATATTGTTTCCTTAACGGAAGATGAAAAGAAACGCCTGGAAATCAGCTTTTCAGAATTAAAAAGCATCCGGGCCAGGGAACTGCACGAAGCCGTTACGGATGATGAAGATTTCCGCCTGCAGCTGGAAGAATCCCAGCTGGTTATCGAGCAGCTGATCTGGCTGACCAATCTGTCGGAAAACATTTTAAAAGCAATTATCACGTTAAAACAACAATAAAAAAAGCGCACTGAATAGTGCGCTTTTTTTATTGCTAATACTGAAATGCCTACGCATTTACAGTTATATTGTTTTCCAGTTTCAGGATTTTAGCGGTATGTACTCTTAAGGTATCGGCTAATTCCGGATTATCATTCAGCGACAAACCATAAGAAGGAATCATCTCCTTTAGTTTATGCTGCCATTCGGTTGTTGCCAGTTGTTCCGGAAAACAACGTCCTATCAGATCCAGCATGATCGACACGGTGGTAGAAGCACCCGGAGAAGCGCCAAGCAATACGGCTAATGAACCATCGGCAGCATTAACCACTTCTGTTCCGAATTCCAACACGCCACGTCCCTGCTTGTCTTTTTTAATTACCTGTACACGCTGACCGGCATTTTCCAATACCCAGTCTTCTTTTTTAGCATCCGGTAAGTATTCTTTCAAGGCTTTCATCCTGTCTTCAGAAGACTGGAACACCTGATCGATCAGGTATTTGGTCAACGGAATGTTTTTCATTCCGGCAGAAAGCATCGGTTTAATATTATTCAGTTTAATGGACTGTGCCAAATCAAAATACGATCCGTTTTTCAGGAATTTAGTCGAAAATCCGGCATAGGGTCCGAATAACAAGGCTTTCTGCCCGTCAATCATTCGGGTATCGATATGCGGTACCGACATTGGCGGTGCGCCAACAGAGGCTTTTCCGTATACTTTTGCCTGGTGTTTTTCGATTATTTCCGGGTTGATGCATTTCAACCATTGTCCGCTAACAGGGAAACCTCCAAATCCGTCGCCTTCCGGAATATTGGCTTTTTCAAGCAGCAATAACGATCCTCCTCCGGCTCCGATAAAGATAAATTTCGCTTTTACGCGTTTTTTACCCCCGTTTTCCAGGTCTTTTACTTTTACTTTCCAGGTACCGTCTTCATATTTTTTCAGGTCTTTTACTTCGTGGTGGAAATGCATTTTCACACCTTCCAGTGTTTGCAGATAGCTGAATATGCTTCGGGTTAATGCCCCGAAATTAACATCGGTTCCGATTTTCATTGAAGTAGCGGCAAGTTTTTTAGCTCCTTTACGCCCTTCCATGATCAGCGGTGCCCATTCTTTAATCTGACTGGCATCTTCCGTATATTCCATTCCTTTGAAAAGGTGGTATTTCTGAAGTTCCTGATAACGGTTTTTAAGGTATTTTACATTTCTTTCTCCCCATACAAAACTCATGTGGGGAACGCTTCTGATAAAACTTTCCGGATTGTTGAGTAATCCTTTTTCTACCAGGTAGGCCCAAAATTGTCTTGAAACTTCAAAAGATTCAACAATCTTAACGGCTTTTTTGGTTTCTACCGAACCGTCTTCCAGTTCCGGTGTGTAGTTTAATTCACAAAACGCTGAGTGTCCTGTTCCTGCATTGTTCCATGCATCCGAGCTTTCGGCAGCAGCGACATCTAAACGTTCAAAAATTTCAATTTTTAAGTTTGGTTGCAGTTCTTTCAGTAGTAGTCCTAATGTTGCGCTCATTATTCCTGCTCCTATTAAAACCACATCAGCCTCAGTTTTGTGTGTCGTAGTAGTCATCGCAATATTTTAAAAGTGCAAATTTAGTTTGTAAAGTTCGAAAAACTATTACTTTTCCTGATCCTTTACAATCCAGATTACATTTTTAGTAAATTATAAAATTTTTCTAAATCATTTTTCGAGATAGATAATCTCTAAGCATAATTGTTGCGGAAATCTCATCAATCAAGCCCTTATTCTGACGCTGTTTCTTTTTAAGTCCGCTGTCGATCATGGTCTGAAAAGCCATTTTTGAAGTAAAACGTTCGTCTACCCTTTCCACCTTCATATCGGGAAAAGCAGCCGTAAATTTAGCGACAAAAGCCTCTATTACGGGCGTACTTTCGGAAGGCTGACCGTTCATTTGTATCGGTTCTCCAATGAGTACTTTGATTACATTTTCTTTCGAAAAATAGTCTTTTAAGAAAGGAATCACTTCGGCTGACGGGATGGAGGTTAAGCCCGAGGCAATAATCTGCAGTTCGTCGGTAACTGCAATTCCTGTTCTTTTCTGTCCGTAATCTATCGCTACAATTCTCGGCATTTGTTTTTTATTAAAGGGTTTTCTGTAATTTTCCTATTCGCAAAAGTAAGGGAAAAGTAACTTTTTTATCGCTTTTCTCCCACGATGTTTTAAGGTCTTCCCGAATGAGTGCTATCGGGTTCGTATTGTTTTTATCTTTATAATGCTGTACTGCCGACCAGGTTTCAAGATAGCCAATCAGCGCCTCAAATTCCCAGGTTACGTGATTCTCAAAAGATTTTGTCTTAATCTCGTCATAAGGAAACGGTATTGTGCTGTAATTGTTATCAATATAAGCCCGTTCTTTATCCCAGTAGCCGCCCAGTATGTCTTTATAGAGCCTTTTAATAATGGCATCCGTGTGCGGGTTGGTTTTTAGCAACGCATATCCCAAAACCGCAAAGATGCCGTCATTTTTCAGCACACGGTAAATCTCCCTGTTAAAGCGGCTGAAATCGAACCAGTGCACTGCCTGGGCCACCGTTATCAGGTCGAATTGTTTGTCCTGGAATGTTGTTTGTTCGGCCGGCTGTATACTATATGCCAGATTGGGAACTTTTGCGGCATTTTTCAGTTGTTTCTCACTAATGTCGATAGCCGCTACCTGTTCAAAATGTTTTGCCAGTTTTTTTGCCAGTTGTCCGTTGCCGGTGGCTATATCAAGCGCCTGTTTTTTATGGGTAGCAAATGAAACAATGTAATCAATAATTTCCTTTGGATATTCCGGTCTGTAAGCAGCATATTCTACTGCCATTTTGGAAAAATTGTCTTTCATCTCTTCTTCTTTAAACATTACCGAATAGTAATGCTTTACAAAGTTACTCCCAACAATGTAAAATTATATCCAAGACCGGTTTAAATATTTCTTAAAGTTTTACGGCTTAATGGGATACATACTTTAAACCGATAATCGATCCGATCAGGGTACAGATAAAGAAGATTCTCCAGAAATCTGCCTGTTCCTTAAAGAAAATAATGCCGACTAAAACGGTTCCTACTGCTCCTATTCCCGTCCAAACGGCATAAGCGGTCCCGATAGGCAGGGTTTGTGTGGCTTTAATAAGCAGCAGCATGCTAACGGTTAAACAGATCACAAATCCGGAATACCACATAATGGCTGCATTTCCGGTTGCTTCTTTGGCTTTTCCCAGACATGAAGCAAATCCTACTTCAAAAAGTCCCGCAATAATGATTAAAATCCAGTTCATTTTTTATTATTTTTAGACTGCAAATTTCGGGTACCGCAGCATGGCATCCTTTAACAAATGATAAAAAATTCATCTTATTTCGGCACGGATCCGGCTTAAAGTTACCTGAGTTACGCCCAGATAGGAAGCAATGTTCCCCAAAGAAACCCGGTTCAAAAGGGACGGATCACCTTTTATCAGTTCTTCATAGCGTTCCAACGCCGATTTAAACTGCCGGGAAATGAGCCTTTCTTCGGTTTTAACCAGTTCATATTCCGAAAGCCTCCTGCCCCAGTTGGCAATATCAATATCTTCCTGATAGAGTTCTTTCAGCTCCGTTGCCTTGATATGGTAAAGCCTGGAAGCTTCCAGAAGTTCTATCGTTTCATAGCCCGGTTTGTTAAAAATATAGCTGTTAAACGACAATACGACATCGCCTTCTTTCCCGAACCAGAAGGTAACTTCGGTATCGTTATTATAGCAAAATGCCCGCGCCATTCCTTCTTTTATAAAGTAAATATCGTTTTCCGTTTTGTTGCTTTCAATTAAATAATGCCCTTTGGGATAGTGTACTTCCGAAAGGCGTTCTAAAATTTTATGCAGTGCTTTTTCCGGCAACGGATGAATGGACTGTAGTATTTCTTTTGCTGTCATTTTTGGGGCGGCGTGTTTATAGAACCAAAGCAAGTGTTTCGAAAAACAGTGCTGTTATCTGGCTTTAAATTTCCAGTCGAACTCATCATTGTCATTGATCGTTGCGCCCACCTCAACCCGGATTATTTTTTCAAATTCCGATTGTAAAATCAGCCAGTTGCTTTCATTAAAGACATTATCGACCGAATCGAAGGTTTCCACTTCCCAGCTTTTGATGCCTTTTTCTGTAATTTCTTCCTGAACTTGTGCGGTTGGCCTGCCGATAATCCTGTTACCGAACAATTCCAGATCCGGATGCGAACAGATAAGATACCCCATTCGCATATCTTCATCTTCATAGAATGTTACGCGGATTCTTTTATCGTTATACAGATAAATGATGTTGTTTTCATCGTCTTTATACTGTCTGTCCGGTTCTCCGTAAACGGCCATAACGTTTTTTTGCGTCATCCCGAAAATAAGTTCGTCTATTCCTGTTTTCAAATTGATTTTCATACCTGTTTTTGTTTCTATCAAAGATATTTTATTTCCTTTTAAATGGCATTACGAATGCTGCTATTATTAGCATAAAAAAATCCCTTATTCAAGGGATTTTTTAAATTGTTATGGTGATTGTTTAATATTCGAATTGTCCGTATTCGCTATTAATCGTCAGTTTTTTATGTTCGGATTCTTCTACCCTTCCTACAATTCTGGCATCGATGTCGAATGATTTTGAAATGGCAATAATATCTTCGGCAATTGCTGCCGGAACATATACTTCCATACGGTGCCCGCAGTTGAAAACCTGGTACATTTCTTTCCAATCGGTTTTGGACTGCTCCTGAATTAGTTTAAACAGCGGCGGAACCGGAAACAGATTGTCTTTGATTACGTGAAGGTTATCAATAAAATGTAATATTTTGGTCTGTGCTCCTCCGCTACAGTGTACCATACCGTGGATTTCGTTTGCCGTATATTTTTCTAAAATCTTTTTAATGACCGGTGCATACGTACGCGTTGGTGATAAAACCAGTTTTCCGGCATCAATAGGCGCGTCTTTTACAGCATCCGTTAGTTTAACATTACCGGAATATACCAGTTCTTCCGGAACAGAAGCGTCGAAACTTTCCGGATATTTAGCTGCCAGGTATTTATGGAAAACATCATGACGGGCCGAGGTCAGTCCGTTGCTGCCCATGCCGCCGTTATAGGATTTCTCATATTTTGCCTGACCAAAAGAGGCTAATCCTACGATTACATCGCCTGCTTTGATGTTTGCATTATCGATAACATCCGAGCGTTTCATTCTTGCCGTTACGGTAGAATCCACTATCAGTGTGCGAACCAAATCGCCCACATCGGCTGTTTCCCCGCCTGTAGAATGAATGGTTACACCAAATGTTTTTAATTCTTCTATTAATTCTTCGGTACCGTTAATGATTGCCGAAATAACCTCACCCGGAATCAGGTTTTTATTTCTGCCAATGGTAGACGACAGCATGATGTTGTCTGTTGCCCCCACGCATAACAGGTCGTCAATATTCATGATCAGGGCATCCTGTGCAATTCCTTTCCAAACGGTAGTATCACCGGTTTCTTTCCAATACAGGTAAGCCAGGGACGATTTGGTACCGGCACCATCGGCATGCATGATAAGGCAGTAATCCTGGTCGTTGGTAAGATAGTCGGGAACAATTTTACAGAAAGCTTTTGGAAAAAGCCCTTTATCAATGTTTTTAATGGCGTTATGCACATCTTCTTTTGCGGCAGAAACGCCTCTCAAACTGTAACGTTTACTAGTATCGGAACTCATGAAATGGTAGTGTGTGTTGTTGTCGGGCAAAGATACTCTAAAATGTGGGAATTTGAAAAAATGAAGATTTGAAAATCGTTTTTTACTTAATTTTCAATAATTTCAATTTCCACTCTTCTGTTTGCTGCTCTTTCTTCTTCGTTTTTTTCCGGCAGCGGATTAATGGGCTGCGTACTGCCAAATCCTTTAAAGGTGGCTCTGGTTTTATCGATACCGTTTGCTTCCAGAAACAGGCGGATGGCTTTGGCGCGTTTGGTCGACAAATCGGCTCTGTCATTAGGCATGCAGCAGATATGTCCCTGGATCTGAATGCGGAGTTTCGGATTGCTTTTCATGATCTCCAGCAATTCAAACATTTTGGGCCGCGAATCCGGCAGTATGGCAAAGGTATTTTCGTAGAAATTAAGGTTTTCCAGTTTGAGTTTATCGCCCACCAAAGCATGCTTTACTTTTAATGCCAGCGGCGCATCGGCCGGAACGTCTACTCTTTTAATTTCGGTTACCGGTTTGATTCCCAGTATTTCATTTTCACGGGACAGGTCTTTTGCTTCAATATAATGAATCATGACTTTCCTGTTTTCGGCTTTTATTTTAGACTGCTTGTGGCTTTCCCCGAAGCTTCTGGTCTTAAAATCGTCTCTTGTTCTGACCGTATGCCGGACCGTATTGAAAACATACGTAACTCTTTTCTGGGCTAAGGTGTCGTTATAACTATTCGTACCGTCCTCATCGGTAAATCCGTTGATGGCTACAATTTTGGACGTTTTGTTTTTATGCATCCATTCTTCCAGCCGCAGCAGTTCTTTTTTATTGAGTTCGTGTTTATTACTTTCAAAATACACCGCAACAGATTCCTGTGCAAAAGTTGTTCCGCCAAATAAAGCAACGAAAAGCAGTAATACGAATGGTTTCATGTGTTGTAATTAGTTACAACGAATTAACAACTTTCCCCTGACTTTTAAAAGTCTTCCTTTATTTTTCTTGTGTTACCGGTCACATTAATAAAGGCGTATCCTCCATACAAGAGCGATACGCCTTTAAAAAAAGAAAGAGGTGAATCTTTTATTTCCAATCGGGCATTAGTCCGTTACTAAACAGTGCCGTACGGGAACCGCTTGTTCCCATCGTATATTTTGTAATGGTTCTCGGAGAAACGCCGTCGTTTGAGGTGCTCACAAAAATCAGTTCTGCTTCATTGGGCGAAAAACGCACATCGAGGTCGTTATACCCGGCAGGCCGCTGAACCGGTACTTCTGTTGTTGTACTGGCCGTAAAATCATACATAAATATTCTGTTGTCCAATTGTCTGTAATCGCTGCTCTGGTATCCGGAAACATCGCGGGTAAACACGAGTTTCGTATTGTTAACCGACAGGTGCAGACCGCCTGCCGCTCCGTTTACTCCGGATAATACATTGGCAATGACATTTCCGGACATATCAATCACATATATTTCTACGCTGTATCCGCTCAGGTCATTTACTTTTAGAGCAATCCTGGTGCCGTCATAACTCCAGTCGCATTCCGAGATAAACTTACCGTTAGGTGTCTGAAAGAGCAGTACCAGTCCGCTGCCATCAGCATTAATGCGGTAGAGTTTATCAAAATTGGCGTAGATCAGCTGACTGCCGTTTGCTCGCCAGCAATAGTTATAATAATCGCCATTGAATGCCGCTACCGGTACATTACTGGTCACTTTAAAAACACTGGAACCGTCCGGACGCATGGTGTAAATATGTCCCTGACCACCGGTTGTCCGGATAAAGGCAATTTTATTCGCCTGGGTATTTTTTCTTGGACGGAAACTGTTTGTCGCATCCGAGGTGATCTGCAGTTCATTCCCGGCATCATCGGCTGTAAAAATAACGTTATTATCGCCCGTTTTCCTTACAAACAGGTATCTGGCGTTTGGAAACATCAGTGTTCTGAAAGAACTGGTCAGGCTGTTTACATCCGGATTGATTCCGTCGTTTGCCGTTACCTGCCAGTAATATTTTGTACTGTAATTTAAATTGGTAAGCGTAAAGCTGGTGGTTGTGATGTCGTCATAAACCACCACATTATTATTGGTATCGTTTCGCAATGTCACTTTGTACGTTATCGGGTCTTCTTCCGGATCGGTACAGGTCCAGGTCAGATTGACTTCTAACGACTGGTCTGTAGCATTATCCACCGGAGCGGTCAGTACCGGTACCGTTGGCGGTAAATTTTCCACCGTTTGTTTGACAAGTTCAAATACCATTTCGGTTGTTCCGCCCGTATTTACGTGTACGGCTTCAAATTTTGCTATATAACCGTCTTTTCTGGCTTCAAAGGAATAATCGCCTTCATTGACCTGGGTAACGGTATAATATCCGGATGAGTCTGTAAAAACAGTACTGGTATTCGGGCTGGAAGAGACTCTGGCGTTCGGAATGGGTGTAAAGGTTTCCGATTCTACAACCCGTCCCCTAACGGTTCCCTGTCCTTTTTCTATAAACTCTTCCTGACTGCAGGACCACGCAATGCTGAATACTAAAAGCGCGAATCCTATTCTGGCTATAATTTTCATATTCCTCAGTTTTATTTATCCGGAAAACCAATAGTATAACCTGCAGCATTCGCTTTTTCTTCTACATGTTTTTTTACCGCTTTATTGGGGTATTTCTGTTTCGGGAAGTAAAAGGTTATTCCCGCTCCAAAACGCCAATAATAATCATCTCTTTTTCCCATAATCAGATAATCTACGTTATCCGAGAAGGTGACGTTATTTTCACCATATAGTTTGAGTCCGACGCTGTCCGTCAGCAAATACTCTACGCCAACGCCAAACTGTATTTTCGTATGTACGTTTTTATAGGCACTGTTTATGCCCATTCCGCCGCCGCCATAAATATAGGGTGTGAACCGGTCATAAGGCAGAATCAGCAGTTCCATATTCAGATCGCCGGTAAGGTAACCCACATCCAGCTTGTCTTTGTTGCCAAACCATGACGGGCTGACTGAAGCACTCATGTTAAAGTTTGGCCAGAAGAAATATTTTAATCCGCCGCGTATCATCGGTTTGAATTCCGGATTGGGATAATCGCCATTCATCAATGTGGTTCCGCCGCCGATTTCAATTCCGAATTTGGCACGTCTTTCATTCAGATGCCGTCCGTATAGCTGGGAAACTTCCGATTCTCTTTTTTCATAATCGTAGTTGTTGATCAGCTCGGTCAGCTTGGCTATCGGTGCTTTGGCTTCCCAGATATTATCGCGTATTCCTTCAATGATAAGGCCTTCAACCGCTTTTTCTATCGCTTCTGTAATGGCCATTTGTATCGGTTCGTTTTTTGTGAATCCCGTTTCTACTTCCAATAGTCGCTTAAAGTCGACATATCGGAACAAACTGGCATCAACCGACTGGGAAAGTATGGTTTTGGAAACATAAACCGTTTTCAGGATTTTACCATTGGAGGTAGACACCAGCCTGAGGTAAATGGTAATTCTGTCCTGTCTGTATTTTGTAGATCCGCCGGCGCCAAAGTAACGGGCACCGAATCCGCCGGTGATAATATTGGAGTCATAGGAAATAACGCCTCCTTCCAGCAGAACACCTGCATAGAGCAAGGGAGCCAGCTGCATTTCCGGATTATTGGGATCTTTGGTATATTCTTGTCTGGTAGAGCGGATAATGTTTCGCTCATTCATCAGGTTCGCCAGGTTTTCTCTTTCAATCGGAGTAAACCATTTTGAATCTTCCAATGCTTTTATTAAGATTGAGGTCGCTCCCTGAGTAACAGCGGTACTAAAAGTACTTCCTGCTTCTGAAGGTTTATACTGCCCTGTTTGGTCCCTAAATTTATAGACACCCACGACTACTGGTTCTTTTGGTGGCGGTAATGCTTTTAAAGCACTCGTTGATGGTGTAGGTTCCCCTATTGAGGCTTTTTCCACACTCACGGGCTGATTAAAATAGGCACCACAGCCAGACAAAGTCAGCGCCAGCAATAACGAAAGTAATTTTGCTGTTTTCATATTAATTCCCTGGAATGATTACTTGAGTTTCTTCACCTGTTGTTATATCCAGTATGTTTACCACAACTCCTAAATTTGACGGATAGATTTCGACAGAAAGGCTGCCGAAAACAAACGTTCCCTGCTGAAGTCCTCCCGAGCCGGTTCCTGTACCCGTTCCCGTTCCTGTTCCTGTAGTGGTTCCATCGCCGTACTGTTGCTGAAACAGCGATCTGGATATATAGTTTAACAACTGATTGTTTAAATTATCTCTGAATCGTTCTAGTGCTGTTTGCGGCTTGTAGAGATCGTTTTCTTCTTTGAACTTATTCTGTGAATCGGCCGAACTGAGCAGCCACTGATAGTTAAAGGTATCGCCTCCGAAAGCGGGATTGATGGGTTTATACACCAAATCCTGAGCGTTTACACGCATTCCCAAAGAGACCATTACGAATAAAAAAACGATTGTCTTCATGATGCAAAAAAATAGAATTAATACTGTGTTATATATTGTTTCTGTTTCTCTATATCCTGCAGGTATTTAATGAGTCTGGCAATGGAATCATCGGCCATGTACATTAAAAAATCTTCATCAGGTCTGGAAACAAATTCATTGATTAAATCATTATCTATAACTACTCTTATTCTGGTTGTTCTCCCAAAACTGAGTTCTTCTTCAATTCGCACTATTTTTCTGGCATTTAATTTTTTTTCCTGATATTTTCCATAGAAAAAATCATAGAAATCTTTTCCGAACTTTGTTTTTGTATCGTCCGATACAATTCCCAAAAGTTCCAATCCATCCGCCGGCTTGTCTGCTTTTACATCTTCTCCCACAACGATTCTGTCTTTTCCGATGATTTTGTCATCTTCATCATAGAGCAGTAATAAAATGATGGTTTCATCATCACTGGAAATATTTACCTGTGTTTTGGATAATATTTTCTTTTCGTTAGGGCCCAATGTAAAGCGGCCGTCCTGTGAATTGTTCGATAAATTCTTGGTTCTTTTACTTTTTTTGATAACAGACAGTTTGTAACGAAGGCTTTTGTGCACCTCGGTCACATTCTCTGCTGTTCCGGTAACAGATAGTATGTTCTCTACGACACTTGTTTCTATTTTTGCTTTCACTTCTTTGTTTATAAATTGTGCTTCGCAAGGAATGGAAAAGGTGAAGATGAGCACGGTAACGATTGCAGTGTAATATGGCTTCATGGCTTTATCTGTTAAAAATGAGTACTGAACCTGAATTTCCTCTTTGTATAATTCTCATATCATCTGAAATGGAATTGGTACCGTAGCTCGTGTAATTCAGGTTATTACCATATTGAATTACCTGGTTATTAACCGAATAATACGGATTCATCGAATAATCGTTCACCATATTATTGCTTCCCTGCTGGATAACCGTCTGGTTAATATCCTGAGCACTTTTATACAGTTCCATATAGTTGTTCGCTCCCAATTGCTGTACGTTTACCATAGCGCTTGCCGCTTTTATGTTTACGTTTGAAAAGTTCCGGGTGCCTATCTGCTGTATGGTAACAATATTGCCGGCAGAAAGTGTCATGGCTTTTTTATCGGCTTGTCCGGCATAATGTTGCTTGACAGCCATTTCCAGTTCGTTATCACCGGAGAACTCTTGTGCTTTTAGCCCGAAGGAAACTAAAACAAGTGCCCAAAATCCATATTGCATCACTTTTTTCATAACCGGTATTATAAAGGAAAAAGGAGAGATAGAAAGTGTTTACCTCTCCTCTTTTCTATGGGATTTAATTTGATTGGTTTACTAATGAAACGTTAGCTATACCTGCCTGATTTACAAAGCTCATGTGTCCTAAACCGGATTGGTTGGTCCATGCAAAGTTTAAAGCACCGTCCTGATCAATTAAAGACAGGTTAGCATCTCCCGCTTGTGTAGTTATTGCCATATTATAGAATCCGTCCTGAGTATGAACCGCTACGTTATCTTCACCCAATTGTAATTGGTAAGATTGGTTTCCGGTACCGGTTTGAAAAGCAACTGCAGTGTTATCAGATCCTACCTGCATTTGTGAAGAGTAGTTGTCAGTTCCTAATTGCACCGCTAAAGCAGCGTTTCCGTCTCCAAGTTGTGTCTGATCGGCAACGTTACCGGTTCCACCCTGAATAATAGCAGCGTCATTTCCAATACCGATTTGCAATACATTGGCATCGTTTAAGGCACCTACCTGTAATACTGAAGCCGAATTGGCAATTCCGTATTGTTGAATATCAGAACTGTTGGCAATTCCAATTTGGGCAACAGAAGCTTCGTTAAATGCTCCCAGCTGGAAAACAGAAGATTGATTAAGAATACCCCACTGTGCTACAGTAGCTTCGTTGGCAAATCCTATTTGTGCTACGTCAGACATATTAAGGATTCCAAGCTGATCCACATCGGCACTATTGAAAAAGCCCAATTGATCTACATCTGAAATATTTAATAATCCTGCCTGATTTACGTTCGACATATTACCGATACCAACCTGGCCTACGGTACTAAGGTTAAATTGAGCAAAAGCTCCTGCGGTTAATAGCATCGCGGAGATGCATAAAATCACTTTTTTCATAATAAAAATATTTAATTGGTTAAAAATTTCTTTCTTATTATGAGGAAGCAATACTGTAAAATGGGATTTCGGTGACTTCGTCAGACACGGAAATTATTGTTATGGAAGTGTGGAAAAATTGTGGTTATTTTCCATTTCAAAGATAGCCAAATTATCTTTCACGGGTAAACCGGCTGTTATTTTTATTCAACAAAACAGCCAATTTTCTACGAAATGAATAAAATATCAGATAAACAACAATTATTTTAACAAAATAAGCCTCATTTTACTGAGGCTTATTTATTTTGTATTTTTATTTTTCTAACCTTATTTGGTGAAAAGTAACTCCCTATATTTGGTTAGGGTCCAGATCTCATTGTCTACTAAAAGTTCCAATTTATCACTGTGGTAACGAATTACATCGAAAAACGGTTTTACTTTTTCACAATACGCATCAGCCTGCGCTTCAATATTGGTCAATTCGTTCGCAATTTTTCGCTCTTCCGTCATTTCTTCAACCTTTTCGTTGATACTTGCGATATGGCTGGAAATTTCTTTTATCAGATTGATCTGCTCTTTTCCGATGGTTTCAAATTCTTTTCCGAAAATTTCTTTTAATCCTTTTACGTTCTCAATTAACGTATTCTGGTAACGGATCGCTGTCGGGATAACATGGTTTCTTGCGATATCGCCCAAAACTCTTCCTTCAATCTGGATCTTTTTCACATATTCTTCCAGTTCGATTTCATAACGGGCTTCCATTTCCACATGGTTCATTACCCCCATTTCTTCAAATAGTGCCAAAGCTTGTTTGGAAACTTTTGCTTTTAAGGCTTTCGGAGTTGTTTTGTGGTTGCTTAAACCTCTTTTGCCGGCTTCAATTTCCCAGGCTTCGCTATAACCGTCACCTTCAAAAAGGATTTTCTTGAATTGTTTGATGTACTCTCTCAATACGTTGAAAATAGCATCGTCTTTTTTCATGTCTTTTCCTTCGATCAAAGCATCAACTTCTACTTTAAAGTCTTTTAACTGCTTTGCAACGATGGTATTTAGGATTGTCATGGAGTTCGCGCAGTTCGCAGAAGATCCAACGGCTCTGAATTCGAATTTATTTCCTGTAAAGGCAAAAGGCGATGTTCTGTTTCTGTCGGTATTATCCAGGAATACATCCGGTAATTTACCAACAACGTTCAGTTTCAGGTCTGTTTTTTCTTCCGGTGATAATTTCCCTTTGGAAACGCCTTCCAGTTCTTCCAGTACTTTCGTTAGTTGCTGACCGATAAATACAGAGATAATAGCCGGTGGTGCTTCATTAGCTCCCAAACGGTGGTCGTTACTTGCCGAAGCAATAGAAGCTCTCACCAGTTCTTCATTATTGTATACCGCTTTAATCGTATTGATAAAGAAGGTCAGGAATTGCAGGTTACTCATAGGCGTTTTACTCGGGCTCAATAAATTGATTCCGGTATCTGTTGCCAATGACCAGTTATTGTGTTTACCCGATCCGTTTACACCTTTAAATGGTTTTTCATGGAATAATACTTTAAAATGGTGGCGTTCTGCAACTTTTTGCATAACATCCATCAATAAAGAGTTATGGTCAACCGCTAAATTGGTTTCTTCAAAAATAGGTGCCAGCTCAAACTGGTTAGGTGCTACTTCATTGTGACGTGTTTTCACCGGTATACCTAACAACATACATTCGTTTTCCAAATCCCTCATGTAGTTCAGTACACGTGTTGGGATAGAACCGAAATAGTGGTCTTCCAATTGCTGTCCTTTAGCCGAAGTGTGTCCTAACAAGGTTCTTCCGGTTGCTAAAATATCCGGTCTTGAAGCAGCCAAAGCGCTGTCTACCAGGAAGTATTCCTGCTCCCAACCCAATGTAGGCGTTACTTTCTTTACATTTTTATCAAAATATTTGGCAACATCCGTAGCCGCCTGATCAATTGCATGCAAAGCGCGTAACAAAGGTGTTTTATAATCCAGGGCTTCTCCGGTATAGGAGATAAAAACAGTTGGAATACACAAAGTCGTTCCGAAAATAAATGCCGGAGATGTCGGATCCCAGGCCGTATATCCTCTCGCTTCAAAAGTGTTACGGATTCCGCCGTTCGGAAAGCTGGAGGCATCCGGTTCCTGTTGTACTAACTGGCTTCCGCCGAATTTTTCTACCGGATCACTACCGTCAACAGCTGTTTCAAAAAACGCATCGTGTTTTTCTGCCGTTGTTCCGGTTAAAGGCTGGAACCAGTGGGTATAATGGGTCACTCCTTTAGACAATGCCCACTCTTTCATTCCCATAGCAACATAATCGGCAAAACGTCTTTCGATCTTTGTACCGTGCTGGATTGCATTTTTTACTGCCTGATATGCTTCCGACGTCAAAAACTGACGCATCGCCTTATCGTTGAATACATTACTTCCAAAAATCAAAGATTTTCTGTCCAATTCTTCTACCAATACGGGTTTTCTACCGCTTGCTTCTTTTAGTGCCTGAAAACGAAATGTTGACATAAAGTTGTGTTTTTTTGTTTATACCTATTGTTTTACACTGCAAATGTAAATATTTTTAAAAAACAAAACACAATACCCCCTATTTTTTTAGGGGTACGGTTAAAAAAAATCGTTTTAAAGCAAAAATAACGAAACAAAAGAGGGGTAACCCGCAGCCTTATCCCGTTTTACTAATGCCGCAGCTGCTGTTTTCCGGAACAAAAACAAGTAATTACACCTGCCCGGGTTTAATTTTAGAATCAAAACTTTGTACCATCCAATAGTTTATAGTAAACAATACTATTGAAACCCGATAAAAAAACAACCCAAATCCCGAAAATCATGGATACCGCAAGAAAAGACGTAAATTTAATAGAACTTTTACTGGTTATAGATACCGAATATATTAAATCGAAATATCCCAATCCGAGTCAAAACCAGCATGAACCCACCGAGGTCAGCGCCGAAAATCATTATATACTGAGTAACCTGCCCCAGCTAATCATCAGCGGACAGGGGACATCCTGCCTGAATCTTAAAGCTGATTTAGCTGACTATATTACTTTCAGAGGTACCAGCCTTTATCTGAACACTGACGACGCCGTCCTTTTTTATAATGCCAGACATCAGTCCGGTGATGCCGTTATGAGAAATTTTTCAGGTTGGATTACCGAAAGACTGGGAGCGGTATCCAGTAATACAAAAACGATTAATGGATTACCGGCAATTGCAACTGCAAATCGTACAATGTCCTTCGATTCCATGATACTCCGAACCGGTGAAGAAAAACTATCCTTTTATTTTGCCCTTTATACCTTGGCAGATAACGCTATGGACCAGAAATTATATGGCTATTTCAGCTGGAGCCCTACAATTATTGCCAGTAAATAATGTAAAAGCACCTGATATAAAAAAAGGGAACCAATTGGTTCCCTTTTTTTATATCAGGTATCGAATTATTTCAATACTTTAATTTTTGATTCATCAATATTATAGGCTTTAATTACCGCATTATAATCGGAATAGTCAACCGGCTGAGCATTTTTAGAAAAATACCCCGGAACAATTACAATACGAAACGTTTGATTTTGTGTCCATTGCGGTGCCAGCATATTCAGATCAAGATCGGCCGAACTTAAAAAGATGTTGACATCCGATCTTGTAAAGTCGAAATTATACAATAAATCACCTTCGCTTAATTGTACTGTTTGCGGCATTAATCTCCAGATTGGGGTTGTCGGATTAACCGTATCCCAAAGCAGGTAAACCAAAACAACATCGGAAGCATATATTTGTGGATTCAGCGGTACGATACTGCCAAAATTATTACCGGCATTAAAAGATCTGGTAACTTCAAAAACTTCACTAATCGTATTTCCGTCAGATGGTCCCTGTGGTCCTTGCGGTCCCTCCGGACCTTCACATCCCTGAAAAGCAAAAGCTGCTACAACCGTTAAAAGTAAAAGTATCTTTTTCATATTTTTTTGATTTAAATGATTCTAACAAATATAAACAATAATCAAGCCAAAAATCTTTAATCCAAATACTATCTTTTTTCTTACGTTTTAATTTTTAGTAATTCTATTGAAAATCTCTTTACTTTTGAAAATGGAATCGGGAAAAACAAAATCATCTGACTGTAATCAAAACACGGCTGTCCGCTTTTGGGCAGCATTAATCATAACCCTCTTTTCTTTTACCGCATCTGCCCAGACCGATACCGCGTGTGATACACTGATCACTACCGGAATTGCAAAAATGTTTGAACAACAATACGGTTCGGCCATAGAGTATTTATCCAAAGCACAGGAAACCGCCAAACGAAAAAACTTATACCGGCAGGAATTTCTGGCCATTAATAACCTCGGGCTTACCTATTATAAAATGCTCGATTATGGCAATGCCATTGCCTATTATTTAAAAGCCTATGAACTGGCGCTAAAAAACAATGCTCCTACAGATGAAATGATCGTCCTGAATAATATTGCGCTACTATATATTAAGGATAAAAATTTCAGTCAGGCAGAAGAATATTTTAAAAAGTCTTATGACATTGCCCTGAAAAACAACATTCAGTCCCGTGTAGGCATTTATGCTTCCAACCTGGCGCAGCTCAATCTGGAACTTAAAAGAACCGATATTGCTACCAAATATGTCAATGAGGCGATTGCCAATCTGGACGAAGATCCCAAAAACAAGCTTAATGCCTTTGTAACCAAAAACAATATCCTGATCGAAACAGGACGCTTTAAAGAGGCTATCCCCGATTGTCTTTCCCTGTTGGAACAGGCTAAAAAAAAGAACTATACAGAAGCCGTTACCGAATTAGAAACCCTGTTGGCAATAGCTTATACCAAAAGTAAAGAATGGCCCAAAGCAGCATTCTATGTAGAAGAAGCATTAAAAAGCTGTACGGATGATGAAATGCGGATTAAGGTGCTGGAACAGCAATCGGTTATTGCTTTTAACATGAACAATATCCGTAAACTGGTTACCGCCAAAGACAGCATCCTGACGCTGACAAACCTCATCAACAAAAACAAGAACAAAGAATTACTCGAATATTCCAAGCTGCGTTTTGAACTATCGGAATCCAAACACGATCTGCGCATCAATAAAGCCCTGGTTGCCAGTTCCCGAAAATTGTATTTTACCATTACTGCGTTTTTAATCCTGCTGGTTTCCATACTGATCTGGGCTTTTTACAAAAGAACGGAAATGGCCAGACAGAAAAGGATCATTGCCGAAAACAACCTGAAAATTATTGACCTGGAACTGGAAAAAGAAAAGAACAACAGCAGTATCTTAAAAAAGGAATTAAAAGAAAAAGAACTGCTTGCCGCATTGGAGCAGGAACGCCAGAAAGAAAAAGAATTTTTACTGCAGCAGGAAATTCAGCAGAAGAACAAACAGATATCCGATAAGATCCTGTTCCAGTCCACACGAAACGAACTGATCGAAGAAATTATCGAATCCATCCCGAACCTTCCGAACATTACCCATAATGAGGCCCTGATACAAACAATCCACAACCTCAAAAGCCATCTGAAAGAAGATTCCAAATGGGAGGAATTTACAGCCAGTTTCGAAAACATCAACAACGATTTTATCAACAGGCTGAAAACAAAACATCCTTCCCTTACGGCAAATGACATTCGTTTTCTCTCGTTTGTGTACCTGAATTTAAGCAATAAGGAAATTGCGTCTTTACTGCATATTTCCCCGGAAAGCTGCCGCAAAAGAAAAGAACGCATTACCAAGAAGTTAGCCATAGATCCGGATATATCGCTGTTCAAATTCCTGTCGGCTTTATAGCAATGTCACACAATGTCACGCCAGGTGTCACACCTTGTATCGCTTCATAAATAGGAGATTAGCCTTGCACGCTGTTATTTAGCGGTTCCAAATAAAATCGTTTCGACAAACTGCCCGAACCGGTTTTTTTGAAAATGCTAACCTATATATCAATCTATTATTTATGAGATCAAAACTACTTTTACTTGTTACCTTATTTATTCTCTGGAAAGGGAACAGTCAGAATGCTCCGGCCATCAGCGGCGATTTAATGTTATGTCCGTGGACAAACGGTACCGCTGTTATCAATAACAACGAAGGCTATACTACCTACCAGTGGTATTTTAAATACTGGTTTACTTCCGACAGCTTTGAAGCCATACCCGATGCTACTGCTGCAAGTTTTACCTACGACTGGTACACTTACGACCAGGCTTTGCTGAAAGTGGTGGTTACTAAAAACGGGCAAACGTTTGAATCCAACACGATCCAGGTTGACAGTTATGCCTGGGTAGGTCTGGGAACCATGTACCAGTATGATGAAAACATCATGTCTTTTGATCCTCAAACAGAAAGCCTGTTGCTTTGCAACGGTGCTTCTTTTGACCTGCAGGTAAACAATCCGCCTTATAATGCGAATATCCAATGGTATAAAAACGGCGAACCGATTGTTGGTGCCAATAATCCCGTACTGACCATTTCGGGAGCCGGGGAATTTCACGTTGTTGCCGCACCGGCATTTTGCCCGAACAGCACCAGTTCCACTGCCGGAACACCAACGAGAGTCGCGATGAATCCGGATTGTAATCTGAGCGTGGATAATCCGGCCCTTAATAAAACCGTGACACTATATCCGAATCCGGTAAAAGACAAACTAACCATTGCTTTTGACAACCAGATCATCGAGTCGGTAACAATTTACAGCCTGACCGGTCAGCTGATCTCCAAAACAAAAATAAACACAACCGAAGCAAACCTGGACACTTCCGCTTTGTCTTCCGGTGTTTACATAGTGGAAGTTTCTGCTAACGGAAGCAGCAAAAAAGTAAAACTGATTAAAGAATAAACCAAAAAAGACCTCAATTGAGGTCTTTTTAAATAAGAAGTACACAAAACGGCTCCTTAAATACTAAAAGGATAACCCGAAAAAGGTTATCCTTTAGTGTTTTAATTAGACCATTTAGCACAAACTTGAACGGTATCCCAACCAAGGCACACCATATTGTTGTTCCAGCTCAGACATACTCTTTTCGGTTTCCATGTCAGGCAAATTTCCCCTCTTGTAGTCGCATTTGCCTCCTGGTAAAAAACCTTTCCGTCTTTCTCTTTTTTTACAGCGACAATATTGCCCGCCTCATCCAACAAATTTTCTTTGTCTTCACTTAAATAAAGTGTTTGTTCTTCCATAATGTTTTCTATTTTTTGGTTTGTCCTACTCGTATGGCTTTTCGGTTCCGCCCTGTTTTTTTTGAGAAGGTCCACAGTTACCTCTTTTCGAAAACCCGTTAATTTTCTTACTCAAAATTCCGGAAACAGCCACAAAAAAAAATCCCCAACAATGGGGATTTTACACAGTTTCATACTTTTATTTTTAAAAATCATATTTGCGTTCTACCGCAAACCGGATCAGATCGGTTTTGCCCTGAATGCTCATTTTTTTCAGGATATTTTTCCGGTGGGTATCTACGGTACTTTTCCCGATAAACAGCAGGTCGGCTATTTCCTGGGATGTTTTCCCCTCACCGATTAACCGTAAAATTTCTTTTTCACGGGAGCTCAGAATAATATCTTCTTTGGTAACCGTGTCTTTCGACATGATGGCATCGTCAAAAAACAAATTGTTTTTTGCCACTTCCCGGATGGCTTCAACCAGTTTTTTAAGGGATGAATTTTTCATGATATAACCGGAAGCACCGGCTAACTTCATCTGGGTTACCGCTTCCGACTGGTCAAACATGCTGAAAGCAATGACCTTTATATCCGGAAACTCTTTTTTAATGGTTTTCGTCGCACAGATACCGTCACATTTTGGCATCCGGATATCGGTAATTACAATATCCGGCCTTTTGGCTCTTACCAGCGCTATTAAAACCTCGCCATCATTCGCTTCTCCCACAACGGATATATCTTCTTCATATTCCAGCGAAAGTTTTATCCCGTCAATAAGGGACTGATGGTCTTCTGCTATCACTACCCGTATCATATATTATAATGGTATATCAATAATAATTGTCGTTCCTTTCCCAATTACGGAATCAATTGTAAACGTTCCGTTCATCTGTTCTACTTTTTTCTCAATACTTTTCAGTCCGATTCCGGCCGACTTGCCACTCATTGCCGGCACAAAGCCTTTACCGTTGTCTTCAATCATGATATTGATTCCTTTTTCATCATGCTGATTAAGGTAAATATTCACCTCTGTCGCTTCCGAGTGTTTTATAATATTCGTGCACAATTCCTGAATGATCCGGAACAGGATTACTTCCACCGAATTTTCCAGTCTTTCCGTTAACCCGAACGGAATGACATTCATTTGCAGTTTATTCAGGATACTCATCTTTTCCGCCATTTTTTTAACGGAAAGCAGCAATCCCTCTTTCCCCACCACACCCAGGTTCTTTAAATGGGAAATATTCCGGACTTCCTGATAGGCTTCTTCTATTAAAGCATCCGTTTTATGGTATAACTGATTTTCTTTTTCGGCAGCATGCTGATTCGTTCTGCTGATGTTTTGAAAATTCAGTTTCAGCGTAGCCAGCAAACTTCCTAAATTATCGTGCAGTTCATTCGCAATCCGCTGCCGCTCTTTCTCCTGGCTTTCCAGCATTAAATCAATTACGGCAAGTTCCTGCTCTTTCAGTACTTTTTCCAGTTTCTGGGTTTCGATCAGTTTCTCCTGAACCGCAATTTTCTTTTTCTTGGATATATTCTTAAAAATTAAAATACCGGACAACAAGGTTAGCAGTAACAGCCCGATCGCCGCATAAACAATGATCCTGTTCGTTTGCAGCCGGTCTTTTAAAGCCAGGTTTTCTTTCTCCTTTTCTTTGGTTTTATACCAGATATAATTTTCATTGATCGCTTTTTTCTGTTCCTTTTCATCCAGTTGCTCTTTGAGCTCTTTTTGCTTTAAAACAAACGCCAGGGCATTTTTATAATCCCCTTTGCCTTCATAAGCCTTGGTCATATAACCATACAATGCTTCTTTTGTTTTTGCCTTGAACTCTTTATTTGGTATGGAATCAGCTTTAAAAAAATAAAACAGCGCTTTGTCAAACGCTTTCATTTTGGTGTAGGTTACCCCATAATTAATATAGACATAGGAAATATAATCTGTTAACCGATGTTTCTCGTATATTTTGAGGGCTTCCCGATAGGCATTTAACGCCAGGTCAAATTTCCGGAGACTATCGGTAGCATAGGTGGCGCCCATATTGAGCAGTATTCGCGCCCGGAAGATATCATCTGTTGTTTTTAAATTTTCCCGTTCTGCTTTTTTAAAATACTGTACCGCTACCAGGGGTTGCCGGTCATAAAAAGATT
The DNA here is from genome assembly GCF_013389455.1 of Flavobacterium inviolabile. Taxonomy (NCBI): domain Bacteria; kingdom Pseudomonadati; phylum Bacteroidota; class Flavobacteriia; order Flavobacteriales; family Flavobacteriaceae; genus Flavobacterium; species Flavobacterium inviolabile. Next base: position 3,566,266 of record NZ_CP058278.1, read on the forward strand.
TTCCCGCCTGCATATAGGCGTTGCTCAGATAATCCGGATTCTTTTTACGTTGGGCATACGCTATATATTCGTGTAAAAAAGTCTGGTAATCCATAGTATTTCCATCAATCGCCAGCAATAACGAAACCAGCTCAATATTGATCTGTGCTTCCTGGTCAAGGCTGTCGATGGCTTTATACTGGTCTTTCGCTGCTATATAGTAACGATAGGCAAGATTATCCTTATTGTTCAGGGCATACAAATTGGCGTTAAGATAGTTGTAGCGGGCTGTTTCGGCAGCTGTGAATTTTGCAGTAAGCAGCTTGTCCGAAATAAAGGATGCCCTGGCTATATCTTTTTCTTTAACGTATTTTTCAAACTCTTTTAAGGTAGCCGTTTGTCCAAAGGAAAAGCTTACCACAAAAAGTAGTACCGTTAACAGCCTGTATCGTATGCTTTTTATCCCCGACATGGTATCAACATCCGTTTGCTGTCAGGATTCCGCCATCGCCAACCTTAGGTTCTCTGTTGATCTCTTCCGACAAGGCTTCCATTAAAGCCGGAAAATTGGGCAAGTTTGCCTGAAAATATTCCAGATCTTCCGAATCGCCTTTAAACCGGTCGTCGTGCAGGCACATAAAATGAATCTTATCGTCCTCTTTCAGTTCCGAAAAGGACTTTCCTTCACCGCTAACCGGCTTATATTGCAACAGGTTTACCGTACTGTTTTTAACGCTCTTCAGGTTTCTTGCCGTAGTGGGATACTGTCGTAAATTAACATTATCCTCGCCATCCATGACCAATATTCCCAGCAACCCAAAATACTTTTCATTGGATATATTGTAAAATTCAGCATAACGGTAAGTACCGGTTTTTAAATTGGGCAGCATCGTTTTTATCGTAGCCCGCTGCTCTCTCCCGGCATCGCTTTTCTGAAAACTTATTGTTCCGCAAGATTGGTACACTTTCATTTTTGATAGATTTAATGTTAAACTACTCAAAATTCAGATATTAAATTATTAAAAAAATCCCTAACAATAGGGATTTTACAATATTAAAAAATGATAAAAAAAGACATCGCTTTTCATTTTTTGCAGATACAGCAACTACAACATCCGGCACTGCCGCTTTAAAATCGAAAACAGTACCTAAGCAACTCGTTTATAATTAGTTAATTTTCTTTTGAGTTCTAAATAAAGGACTTACATTTGGCGTCCAAAATTAATCCACTATGACAAAAATTTACCTCACTGCGTTTTTAATGTCAGTGTTAACCGGCTATGCCCAGATTCCTCCCGGGTATTACAATTCCGCTACCGGAACCGGTTATACCTTAAAAACCCAATTGTACAACATTATCAAAGGGCACAATGCTAAAGGTTATAATCAGCTTTATACCTGTTACCAGACTTCCGATCGCGATTATTTCTATGAAAATGACGGAACTATTCTCGATATTTATTCTGAAGTGCCCAATGGTGCCGATTTCTACAATTATTCTGCGACAAGCACCGGCGACCGTTGCGGCAGCTACAGTGTTGAAGGAAACTGTTTCAACAGGGAACATTTAATGCCTCAAAGTGTTTTCAATGAAAATGCACCGATGGTTTCGGATGCACACCACATTCTTCCTACAGACGGAAAAGTAAACGGTATGCGCAGCAACTATCCTTTCGGAAAAGTTAATTCCCCGACCTGGACATCCAAAAACGGATCCAAATTAGGCAACAACGCTACAGCCGGATATTCCGGTAAAGCCTTTGAGCCAATCGATGAATTTAAAGGGGATGTTGCCCGCTGTCTTTTGTATTTCGTAACCCGTTATGAAAACCAGGTAGCCGGCTGGAATCACGCGATGCTAAACCACACCAGCAATCAGGCGGTAAGCGACTGGTTTAAGGAAATCCTGTTAACCTGGCACAACCAGGATCCGGTGAGTCCGAGAGAAATTGCCCGCAACAATGCCATTTATGCTTTTCAGGGAAACCGGAACCCGTTTATCGATCACCCGGAATATGTGCAAATGATCTGGGGATCGCCATTGGCAACCGATACATTTGAAGCTTTGGCGAATATCTCGGTTTATCCGAATCCGTCAAATGACCACCGTATCAATATCCAGTCGGAAAAAGAACTGGACGAAATTGTAGTGATTGCTATTAACGGCCAAATCATCCAGCAAATTAAGAAACCCGCTCACAACCAGGGGACCTATACTATGGAAAACCTTCCGCAAGGTTTTTATTTAGTAAAAATGTCCTCCGAAAATCAATCGACTACTAAGAAAGTCATCATAAACTAAAGCAATAAAAAAGCCGTTACAGTGTAACGGCTTTTTTTATTTAATTGTCACCTTTTTGTCCCATCATCATCAGGTAGGCTTTTAAAAACTCATCCAGTTCTCCATCCATAACGGCATCAACATCGCTGGTTTCATAACCGCTTCTGACGTCTTTTACCAGTTTATAAGGATGCATCACATAGTTTCGGATTTGTGAACCCCATTCGATCTTCATTTTATTCGCCTCAATTTCATCCCGCTTCGCCTGGCGTTTTTTCAATTCGATCTCATATAACTGCGACTTTAGCAACTGCATGGCTTTGGTCTTATTATCCAATTGGGAACGCGTTTCCGAATTTTCAATGATAATTCCGGTTGGATGGTGACGCAAACGAACAGCGGTTTCCACCTTGTTCACGTTCTGCCCTCCTGCACCGCTGGAACGCATGGTTTCCCAGGAAATATCAGACGGACTGATCTCGATCTCGATCGTATCATCTGCTAAAGGATATACATAAACAGAAGCAAATGACGTATGTCGTTTCGCATTACTGTCGAAAGGAGAAATCCGAACCAGACGGTGTACGCCGTTCTCTCCTTTTAAATACCCGAAAGAATAATCCCCTTCAAATTCAAGTGTTACCGTTTTAACACCGGCAACCTCACCTTCCTGGAAGTTCAGTTCTTTAATTTTATAACCTTGCCGCTCTCCCCACATCAGGTACATACGCATCAGCATGGCAGCCCAGTCACAGCTTTCGGTACCTCCGGCACCGGCAGTGATTTGCAGTACCGCGCTCATACTATCTCCTTCGTCAGAAAGCATATTACGGAATTCCAGATTTTCAATATGAGTATTCGTTACCTCATAATGGGCATCCAGTTCCGCTTCGGTAGCATCACCTTCTTTAAAAAATTCATAGATTATCTGAAGTTCTTCAGCCAATGCTACGCCTTTTTCATAGTCTTCCACCCATTTTTTCTTCGATCGCAGGTTCTTCACAATAAGTTCCGCTTCCTTTGCGTTATTCCAAAAATCTGGTGAAAAGGTTTTCTCTTCCTCGTTTGTAATCTCTATTAGTTTCTTATCGACGTCAAAGATACCTCCTTAACGCACCAAGACGCTCAATAATATCCTTAATCTGTTCGGTATTTACCATAAATATTGTAGTTTTATACCCGCAAAAATAGACATTCCTTTTTAATTATATGGAAATAAATTTAGTTAGCGATACCGTTACCAAACCTACACCCGAAATGTTGCAGCAAATGTTTCGCGCAAAAGTGGGCGATGATGTGTATAAGCAAGATCCTACGGTCATCGAATTAGAAGAAACCGTAGCCGATTTATTTGGTATGGAAGCCGCTTTATTTTTCCCTTCGGGAACGATGGCCAACCAAACCGCAATCAAATTGCATACGAATCCCGGTGAGCAGATCATCTGCGATAAATGGTCCCATATATTTCATTATGAAGGCGGCGGTGCTTCTTTTAACAGCGGGGTTTCCTGCTGTCTTGTAGATGGCGACCGCGGTATGATCACTGCCCGTCAGGTGGTGGAGAATATTAACGATCCTGAATTTTACCACAGCCCGTTAACCCGTTTGGTCAGCATTGAAAATACTACCAATAAAGGCGGCGGTGCCTGTTATGATATTGAAGAATTAAAAAGAATCAAACAGGTCTGCCAGGACCACAATTTAAACTATCACCTGGATGGTGCCCGTTTGTGGAATGCTTTGGTTGCCAAACGTCAGCACCCGAAACAATACGGCGAATTGTTCGACACCATATCCGTTTGCCTGTCCAAAGGACTGGGCGCTCCGGTAGGTTCCGTACTTTTAGGCAGTCATGAAGCCATTCATAAGGCCTTGCGAATCCGTAAAATTTTCGGAGGCGGTATGCGCCAGGCAGGCTATCTGGCAGCAGCCGGTTTATATGCCCTGCAGCATCATGTGGGAAGACTGGAAGAAGACCACCGCCGGGCAAGACAAATTGGTATTGTGCTAAAAGAATTGCATTGGGTCGATACGGTTGAACCTGTTGAAACCAATATTCTGATCTTTTCTGTAAAACCACAATATGACGAAGCCTCCATCATTGAAAAGCTGAAACAAAAAAACATCTTTATCAGCGCGATGGGAAGAGGAAAACTGCGAATCGTAACCCATCTGGACTATCGGGAAGTAATGCATTCCTATGTTATTGAAACACTTCAAAAAATAATAATATAATATTCTTAGTTCTGTTCAACCTAAAACCTTTAAAGACAACTGTTTTTAAAGGTTTTATCTTTTTTGGCCCAAAAGGTACAGTACGGCAACCTGCAAAAGCCTGCTTCCGGCATTCCAAACTTTGTTAAAATCCATTTTTGTTTATTTTTCCTCAAAAAAGACACCTTAAAAACCCTCATTTATTCATTTTTATCAGCTTTAAATGTTTTTTTGTTAATTATTCACATCTGTTAAGGTTGGAAAGGGACGATTTTTATCTTTGTTGTTATTAACAAATTTATATAGCATGCAAATCAATCATTTACTTTCAGTAGCGGAAGAATTTGGCAGTCCTGTTTATGTATACGACGCCGACAAAATTCAATCACAGTACCAACGTTTAACCAATGCTTTTTCCAAGGTGGAAAGCCTGCGAATCAATTATGCAGTCAAGGCATTGTCAAACCTATCTGTTCTTAAGCTACTGAAGAAGATGGGGTCCGGACTTGACACTGTATCCATTCAGGAGGTGCAGTTAGGTCTACTTGCAGGCTTTTCTCCGGAAACGATCATCTATACACCAAACGGTGTTTCGATGGAAGAAATTGAAGAAGTAGCACAATTAGGCGTTCAGATAAATATTGACAATCTATCCATTTTAGAACAATTCGGCGCGAAGCATCCAACCACTCCGGTTTGTATCCGTATCAATCCACACGTAATGGCGGGTGGTAATTCGAATATTTCCGTAGGCCATATCGACAGTAAATTCGGTATTTCGATACATCAGATTCCACATTTGCTCCGCATCATCGAGAATACACAGATGCACATTAACGGAATCCACATGCATACCGGTTCGGATATTCTGGATATCGAAGTATTCCTTTATGCCGCCGAAATATTATTTGAAACGGCAAAACACTTTAAAGAACTGGATTTCATCGACTTTGGAAGCGGTTTTAAAGTACCTTATAAAAAAGACGATATCGAAACCAATGTGGAAGAATTGGGTAAAAAACTAACCAAAAGATTCAATGCCTTTTGTAAAGAATACGGCAAAGAGCTGACACTTGCTTTCGAACCGGGTAAATTTCTGGTTAGTGAAGCCGGTTATTTCCTGGCCAAAGTAAATGTGGTCAAACAAACCACATCTACTGTATTTGCAGGAATAGACAGTGGTTTCAACCACCTGATCCGCCCGATGTTCTACGGTTCACAGCACCATATCGAGAACATCACCAACCCGAAAGGAAAAGAGCGTTTCTATTCGGTTGTGGGATATATCTGCGAAACGGATACTTTTGGCAGCAACCGGAAAATTGCCGAAATTAAAGAGGGCGATATCCTGTGTTTCCGCAACGCCGGAGCCTATTGTTTCTCTATGGCATCCAACTATAATTCCCGCGTGCGTCCTGCCGAAGTACTGTGGTATAACGGAAAAGCACACCTCATCAGAGAGCGTGAAACCTTTGAAGATATCATCAGAAATCAGGTAGTACTCGAGTTTGAATACTAAATAAATAAGCAATTAAGAAAAGAGCCGTATTTTATGGCTCTTTTTGCTTAAAATAACACTAACATAAAACGGCTTCCCCAATTGTTTTATACCTTTGTGTCCTTAATTACAGAATTTTACAACATGGACAGAAGGAAATTTTTCAGAAACGGTTCAATTCTAACCTTAGGCACAGCTTTAATGAATCCTTTGGATGCCGTTTCGAACACACTTGATTTCGATACCGTAAGAAAAAATAAAAAAGCCAAAAACATTATCTTCCTTGTTAGCGACGGTATGAGTACCGGAACGTTAAACATGGCCGATCTATACCTTAACAGAAAAACAGGAAACGGTTCAAACTGGTTACAGCTTTACCGTGACAACCGCATTAACCGCGCTTTAATGGATACGGCTTCGGCCAGTTCCATTGTAACCGATTCTTCGGCAGGAAGTTCTTCCTGGGGAGGCGGTTTCAGAGTAAACAACGGTTCCTTAAATGTGGGTCCGAAAGGGGAAGTGCACATGCCGATCTGGCAAAAATTCAAAAAAGCCGGTAAAATGGCCGGTTGTGTAACCACCGTTCCGATCACCCATGCAACGCCGGCCGGTTTTTGCGTAAACAGCAAAAGCAGAAATGCTCAGGAAGACATTGCCGAGCAATACCTGGAATTAGGTTTTGACATCATGATGGGCGGCGGAAATAACTATTTCAGCCCGGAAATCAGAAAAGATAAAAAAGACATGTATGCCGCATTTAAAGCAAAAGGTTACCAGGTAGCCCGAACGCGTAAAGAAATGCTGGATACCGACAATAACAAGCCTGTTCTGGGTGTTTTTTATGACGATGCCCTGCCGTATAATATCGACAGAAAAAGCAGTAAAGATTTAACCGAACAGATCCCTACACTGGCAGAAATGGCACAAAAAGCTATTGACCGGATGAAAAACCACAAAAACGGATTCGTATTGCAGGTTGAAGCCGGAAAAGTAGACTGGGCAGCACACGCAAACGATATCAGCGCGTTGATATACGACCAGGTAGGTTTTGACGAAGCGGTAAAAGTAGCCATTGATTTTGCTGAAAAAGACAAAGAAACACTGGTGATCATTACAACCGACCACGGAAATGCCAATCCGGGTGTGATTTATGGCAAATATGCAAATGCCAATTTCGACAGCATACAGAACTATACCCAGACAAACGAATGGATTTTAAATGCAATCAGTCCGCAGTCGACCGTTAAACAGGTTCATGAAATCATTGAACATGCAAACGGAAAAACTATTACCGATGAAGATGCAAAAACCGTTTTAAGCTATTATGACGGATTACACAAAGAAGACGGTTTGTATAACTATAAAAAATTACCGTATAAAGCGTTTTCCGAAATGCAGCAAAAAACAAACTCTGTGGGATGGATCAGTATGGATCACTCTGCCGATTACGTTGAATTAGCGATGTTCGGACCGGGAAGCGATCTGTTAAAACCTTTCGTTAAGAACACCGACTTACACTACCTGATGCTACAGGCAGCAGAAGTGGAAAATAAATTCTGATCCGGCAACCGGACAGGAACCGCTTAAAATCAGGAAGAAATAGTTCTTCCTGATTTTTTTTATGCCAATCTGAATCCTGCAAAATCTACTGGCAAAGATGCCGGATATTTAATTTCTATTGTAACTTTGTTATACTTTTAATCTACTCCTCCATTGAAAAAAATACTGATTATAGACGATGAAGAAAAACTGCGTTCCTTAATGGCGCGTATTGTTGGTTTGGAAAATTTTGAAGTCTTTCAGGCCGGCGACTGTAAAACAGGTTTAAAAAAACTGGAACAGAACAGTATCGACATTGTACTGTGTGACGTTAAATTACCCGATGGCAACGGCGTTGAACTAACCCGGCAGATCAAGGAAAAATACCCGCACATCGAAGTTATCCTGCTCACCGCCTACGGCAATATTCCCGATGGCGTACAGGCCATCAAAAACGGAGCGTTCGATTATATTGTAAAAGGCGACGACAACAACAAGATCATTCCGTTGCTGCATCGTGCGATAGAAAAGAGCAACCTTACCCGGAGAGTGGCACAACTGGAAGCCCAGCTGGAAACCCGATTTTCCTTTGAAGGAATCATCGGTACCTCCAAAATGCTGCAACAGGCGATCGAACTGGCAAAAAAAGTGGCGGTAACCGATACCACGGTACTATTAACCGGCGAAACCGGAACCGGAAAAGAAGTTTTTGCACAGGCAATCCACCAGTCCAGCAACCGGAAAAACAAAAACTTTGTGGCGATAAACTGTTCTGCTTTTAGCCATGACCTGTTGGAAAGCGAAATGTTCGGTCATATCAGTGGTGCTTTTACCGGTGCGACAAAAGACAAAAAAGGATTGTTTGAAGAAGCGAATAACGGTACCATCTTTTTAGATGAAATTGGCGAAATGCCACTGGACCTGCAGGCGAAATTACTCCGTGTTATCGAAAACGGCGAATTTATTAAAGTAGGCGAAAGCAAGGTCACCAAAGTCGACGTCCGCATTATTGCTGCTACCAACAGAGATCTGTTAAAAGAAATCGAAACCGGTCATTTCCGTCAGGACTTATATTACCGCCTGTCTGTTTTCCAGATACAGTTACCGTCTTTAAAAGAGCGCACTTCCGATATTGCATTGTTAGCCAGCCATTTTTTAGCCATTTTCAGTCTGAAAATGAATAAGAAAATAAAAACACTATCCGACGACTTTATCAGTCTTTTAAAACTGCACAACTGGCCGGGCAACATCCGCGAACTGAAAAACGTACTGGAACGCAGTGTTATCCTGGAAACCGGTGACACACTCACCCGCAGCAGCCTGCCCATAGAAATACAGCAATTACAGGAAGACGGTCAAACCGGAGCACTTCCGATACTTTCTGCTTTTTCGCTGGCTTCCGCCGAAAAAATTCACATACAGAAAGTACTCAACTATACTAACGGAAACAAAACCGAGACGGCACGTTTATTAAATATTGCACTGACTACCCTGTACCGGAAGCTGGACGAATACAAAATATCCTGATTTCTGCTAAAAATACTATCGTTTTGAAAGCCCTGACCCTATCGTTTTGATAGGGTTTTTCTTTTGGCACAACGCCCAGAAAACAATATTCCCAACAAAATCAGCACCTTAGCAGCATTCCTGATTTTTTGGTCTCTGATTTGGCTTATGGTTATCAAATAATTTTAACCATTATGAAAAAATTCAACGACACACTTGTTCAAAAAATGGAGCGCCTGGCAAACATTACGATCAGTAGTCTGCAATTAGGGAAAACAGCCCGAACCAAAAGATGCCTGAATCTGGCTGAAGAACTGTTAAACAAAGGCAATGCCGAAATGAAAAATGCCATTACCAATGTGTATTTGTATTCGGTTTCACATTACATGGAACTCAATCATTACGCCATGGCCAAACTGCTTCCGGTATCCCTTCACAAAGAGTATGTAAAACAAATTAACACTTCCGGAGTATGATAACTGCTGTTTTAACCTTAGCCGGACTGGTGTGCTTTGCACTTTTTTATGCATCGATTTACTATTTTGATAAAATTTAAAGAAATGATACTGCTATTTATTATTGCCCTGGCTGTATTTGCCTACATCTGTTACGTACTGCTGAAACCCGAGAAATTTTAATTCAAGAACACAGAAGGTTTAAGCGGTCATATCTTTTTAAACCTTCTGTGCTGCTTCAAAAAACCAAACAATTTAAAAAATGAATACAGAAATTACAGGAATTGTAATGATGTTTATCCTCACACTGGTGTTAGCCATACCTTTGGGAAGATACATTGCAAAAGTATATTTAGGACAAAAAACATTTTTAGACCCTGTTTTTAATCCCATTGAAAAACTATTTTTCAAAGCAAGCGGAATAGACGCTTCCCGGGAAATGAACTGGAAACAGCATCTGGTAGCGCTTTTAGCCTTAAACACCATTTGGTTTCTTTTGGGAATGCTCATACTGCTCTGCCAGGGTTGGCTGCCGCTCAATCCGGACAACAACCCGAACATGACGCCCGATCTGGCCTTTAATACCGCCATTTCCTTTTTAGTAAACTGTAACCTGCAACACTATTCCGGGGAAACCGGCGTGAGCTATCTGAGTCAGCTCTTTTTAATGTTCCTGCAATTTGTTTCTGCCGGAATCGGACTTGCTGCCGCGGCAGTACTCTTTAATGCGCTAAAAGAGCGCACAACCGATAAATTAGGAAACTTTTACAACTATTTCATCAAATCCTGTACCCGTATATTATTACCCATATCGGTTATTGTGGCTGTTATCCTGATGTTTAACGGTACACCGATGACTTTTGACGGTAAAGACACGATGACCACCCTGCAGGGCGATACGGTACAGGTTTCAACGGGACCCGCTGCTGCTTTTGTAGCCATCAAACATGTGGGAACCAACGGAGGCGGATTCTTCGGAGCCAATTCGGCACATCCGTTTGAAAATCCGAATTACCTGACAAATACGGTCGAAATGATCGCGCAGATGATTATCCCGTTTGCAATGATATTCGCCCTTGGTTTCTACCTGAACCGCAGAAAACTGTCCTGGATGATTTTTAGCGTTATGACCATCGGATTTTTAGCCTTAACGATACCGACAGTCATTACCGAAATGAACGGAAATCCGGCAATAACCCAAATGGGTATCAACACTGCAAACGGAGCTACCGAAGGGAAAGAAGTACGATTTGGTGCCACTGCTTCCGGTTACTGGAGCATTGCCACAACGGTTATTTCAACCGGTTCTGTAAACTCCATGCACGACAGTGCTATGCCGTTATCCGGAATGAACGAATTATTAGCCATGATGGTCAACTGCTTCTATGGCGGCTGCGGTGTTGGAATCCTTAACTTTTATATCTTTATTATCCTGGCAGTTTTTATCAGCGGACTGATGGTGGGAAGAACACCGGAATTTCTCGGAAAGAAAATTGAAGCCCGGGAAATGAAAATTGCCATGATCATTGCCTTGTTGCACCCTTTCCTTATTCTTGTTGGCGTTGCCTTATCGACCGCTTTTCCGGAACAGGGAGCCAGTACCTTAAACAATCCCGGTTTCCACGGTTTCAGTGAGATCCTGTATGAGTTTACCTCATCGGCAGCCAATAACGGCAGCGGATTTGAAGGCCTGGGCGATAATAATCCGTGGTGGAACATTACTACCGGTATCGTATTGCTGCTTTCCCGTTTCTTACCAATTATTGGCCCGGTAGCGATTGCCGGAATCTTAGCCGGTAAAAAACACATCCCGGAAAGTGCCGGAACACTAAAAACCGATACGGCTACCTTTGGATTAATGATTTTTGCCGTGATTGCTATTATTGCTGCCTTGTCTTTCTTCCCATCCCTGACTTTAGGACCGATAGCCGAATATTTTTCAATGAAATAACATTTACAATTGATCTCTCCATTATAAAATAAAGACTGTAATGAAAACCAAAAATAAATCACTGTTTCAAAAAGAGCTGATGCGAGAAGCATTCAAGCAGTCTTTTGTGAAACTCAATCCGGTAACACTCTTCCGAAACCCTATTATGTTCACTGTAGAAATAGGGACTATAATCATGCTGGGCGTTTGCCTGTGGATCGCCACCGGAGAACAGTCGCAAGGAAGTTTTGCCTATAACTTTACGGTATTTCTAATCCTGTTTTTCACCTTGTTATTTGCCAACTTTGCAGAAGCCATAGCAGAAGCACGCGGTAAAGCACAGGCCGACAGTTTAAGAAAAACCCGGGAGGAAACCCCTGCGAAAAAAATAGAGCAGGTTGGCGAACTCTATGTCAATGAAATTACCATTGTTCCTTCATCCAGCCTGAGAAAAGGCGACCTTTTTGTCTGTGAAGCCGGCGATACAATTCCTACCGACGGTGAAATCATTGAAGGACTGGCAACCATTGACGAAAGTGCCATTACCGGGGAAAGTGCGCCGGTAATCCGCGAAGCCGGAGGCGACAAAAGCTCGGTAACCGGAGGGACAAAAGTATTGTCGGACAAAATTAAAGTACAGGTAACCACCGAACCCGGCGAGAGCTTTCTGGACAAAATGATTGCTTTGGTTGAAGGGGCTTCCCGCCAGAAAACACCAAACGAAATCGCCTTAACCATCCTTTTAGCCGGATTTACCTTAGTGTTTATCATTGTTTGTGTGACCCTGAAACCTTTTGCCGATTATGCCAATATTCCCATCACGATAGCCGCTTTTATCTCGTTGTTTATCTGCCTGATTCCAACCACTATCGGCGGGCTGCTTTCCGCCATCGGTATTGCCGGAATGGACAGAGCCTTACGGGCCAATGTGATTACCAAATCGGGGAAAGCAGTAGAAACTGCCGGAGATATTGACGTACTACTGCTGGATAAAACGGGAACGATCACGATCGGTAACCGAAAAGCCACCCATTTCTATCCGGCAAACGGCGTAAATGAAAATGATTTTGTGAAAGCCTGTGCCCTTTCTTCCCTTGCCGATGAAACTCCCGAAGGAAAATCGATTGTTGAACTGGCCGGAAAAGACACTACCCGTAATTTATCGATACAGGGCGCTACCCTGATCAAATTTACAGCCGAAACCCGAAGCAGCGGTGTTAACCTGCCCAACGGTACCAAAATCCGAAAAGGAGCTTTTGACGCCATCCGCAAGCTAAGTGAAAATGCCGGTTTTGCCTTCCCGGAAGAAACAGCCGGTAAAGTGACCGAAATTTCCAGTAACGGAGGAACGCCGCTGGTAGTGTCGGAAAACGAAAAAGTACTGGGCGTAATTGAATTACAGGACATTATCAAACCCGGAATACAGGAACGTTTTGAACGTTTGCGCAAAATGGGTGTTAAAACCGTAATGGTTACCGGTGACAATCCGCTGACAGCGAAATTCATTGCCGAAAAAGCCGGTGTGGACGATTTTATTGCCGAAGCCAAACCGGAAGACAAAATGAATTATATCAAAGCCGAACAGCAGCAGGGTAAACTGGTAGCGATGATGGGTGACGGCACCAATGATGCACCGGCTTTGGCTCAGGCCGATGTTGGTGTAGCCATGAACAGCGGAACACAGGCAGCCAAAGAAGCCGGAAACATGGTCGACCTGGACAACGATCCGACCAAGCTTATTGAAATCGTAGAAATCGGGAAACAATTACTGATGACAAGAGGTACATTAACCACTTTCAGTATTGCCAACGACGTTGCCAAATATTTTGCAATCATCCCGGCCTTGTTCATTACTGCCATACCGGCCTTGCAAGGGCTCAACATTATGCAGCTGCACAGCCCGGAAAGTGCCATCCTTTCGGCCGTGATCTTCAATGCTGTTGTAATTCCGTTCTTAATTCCGCTGGCTTTAAAAGGAGTGACCTATAAACCGATAGGCGCTTCTGCCCTGCTGCGAAGAAATCTCTTTATCTACGGATTGGGAGGGATTATCGTCCCGTTCATCGGAATCAAACTGATTGATATTATAGTTGCCTTATTTATGTAAAAAAGCGCTTAAGATGGAACTGTTTTCCGGTTGCATCTTAGGCTGCTTCCAAAATATTAAAATTTAAAAAAATGAAAAATCATCTTATAGCCGGAGCAAAATTAACCGTATTGTGTGCCGTTTTATTTGGCGGTGTGTACACCCTGTTCCTGTTAGGTATTGCCAGACTGGCACCTAATAACGGGAAAGGATATGTAGTGGAATTCAACGGTAAGAAATACTATCAGAACATCGGACAGTCTTTTACCGATCCGAAATATTTTAACTCCCGCCCTTCTGCCGTGGCTTACAATGCAGCAGGTTCCGGAGGAAGCAACAAAGGCCCAGGCAATCCCGAATATCTGGCTGAAGTTCAAAAACGGATTGACACCTTCCTGATATTGAATCCGGAAGTTAAAAAACAGGATATCCCTGCCGATCTGGTAACGGCCAGCGGCAGTGGTCTGGATCCGGATATCTCTGCACAGGCAGCAAAAGTTCAGGTAAAACGCATTGCCAGAATAAGAAATCTGGAACCTCAGAAACTGGAACAACTCATTGCTGAAAATACAGAAAAACCACTTTTAGGATTTTTCGGTCCTGAAAAAATAAACGTACTCACCCTAAACATCGCCCTTGATAAATTAAAATAAAATGAACACAAAAATATTCGGCTCCGCTTTAGCGGCCTTAGCCTCTTTCGGATTACAGGCACAAAACGACAGTACCAAAACCAAAAAATCACCTTTAACCGTCAGCGGTTATATCGAAACCTACTATGCTTATGATTTTGGAACACCGGAAAACAACACAAGACCCAATTTTATCTATTCCCACAACAGACACAACGAAGTAGCCCTGAATCTGGGTTATCTCAAAGCCAATTATGAAAAAGACAATGTAAGAGCCAACCTCGCCATCATGGCCGGTACCTATAGCAATGCCAACCTGGCTGCGGAACAAGGCGTTTTAAAAAACATTTATGAAGCCAATGCCGGGGTAAAACTGTCTAAAACCAAAAATTTATGGATCGATGCGGGAATCTTTGCATCCCATATCGGATTTGAAAGTGCCGTGGGGAAAGACTGCTGGACACTTACCAGAAGCATACAGGCGGATAATTCTCCCTATTATGAAAGCGGTGCCAAAATATCCTATACAACAGACAACGGCAAATGGTTCATGAGCGGATTGGTTTTAAACGGCTGGCAGCGCATTCAACGCGTTGACGGCAATAAAACCTTAGCCTTTGGCCATCAGCTAACCTACAGACCGAATGCTAAAATAACCCTGAACAGTAGCTCTTTCATTGGGAACGACAAACCGGATACGATTAAAAAAATGCGCTACTTTCATAACCTTTACGGACAATTCCAGGTTAGTGACAAATGGGGACTGACCGCCGGGCTGGATCTGGGTGCCGAACAAAAAGAAAAAGGAAGCAACAGTTACAACATCTGGTATTCGCCGGTTATCATTGCAAAATATACCGCTACCAACAAAATCAGCCTGGCTGCCCGCGGTGAGTATTATTCCGATAAAAACGGGGTTATTATTGCAACAGAAACGCCAAACGGGTTTCAAAC
The DNA here is from genome assembly GCF_013389455.1 of Flavobacterium inviolabile. Lineage (NCBI taxonomy): Bacteria > Pseudomonadati > Bacteroidota > Flavobacteriia > Flavobacteriales > Flavobacteriaceae > Flavobacterium > Flavobacterium inviolabile. The sequence continues at coordinate 3,581,340 of NZ_CP058278.1, forward strand.
CTTCGGATATTCCTTAAATTTGGATTATGCAATTTATCCGAATGTCGTCTGGCGGATTGAAGCAAGAGGACTATCCGGTAAAGATGCTGTTTTCCTTAAAGACAACGAACCTTCAAAGCAAAATTTTGCAGCGGTGACTTCTTTGGCAATCTCATTTTAATAACCATAAATACTACTGTTTTGGAAGACAACAGAGAAGATAATGTACAGCATTTCCTCGATTTGATTCAAAAATCAAGGAAAGGAAAGTTTAAAGTCTACATCGGCATGAGTGCCGGTGTGGGCAAAACGTACCGTATGCTGCAGGAAGCCCATTCCCTTCTTAAAAATGGTATCGATATTAAAATCGGATACATCGAAACCCATAACCGTAAGGAAACCCACGATTTACTCGAGGGTTTGCCTGTTATTCCGCGTCGTAAATTATTCTACAAAGGAAAAGAGCTGGAAGAAATGGATGTACAGGCCATTATTAACTTACGGCCGGAAGTGGTTATTGTAGATGAACTGGCCCATACCAATATTGAAGGCAGCAAAAACGAAAAACGCTGGCAGGATGTTGTTGAAATACTGGAAGCCGGTATTAACGTGATCAGTGCCGTTAACATCCAGCATATTGAAAGCCTTAACGAGTCGGTAAAATACATTACCGGCGTTGAGGTAAAAGAACGCATTCCGGACAGTGTACTGGCTCAGGCCGATGAGGTTGTGAATATTGACCTCACTGCCGATGAACTGATTACCCGCCTCAAAGAAGGAAAGATCTATAAAGCGGAAAAAATTGACATGGCTTTAAAGAACTTCTTTAAAGGGGAACACATCCTCCAGTTGCGGGAGCTGGCTCTGAAAGAAGTGGCAAGCCAGGTGGAACGCAAAGTTGAAACCGAAGTTATTAAAAGTAAAAATGTACGGCAGGAAAAACTAATGGCCTGCATCAGCAGCAATGAAAAAACCGCAAAACGTGTGATCCGCAAAACCGCCCGGCTTGCGAATTATTACAACAGCAAATGGTTTGTGCTTTACGTACAGCTGCCACAGGAAAGTGCCGATAAAATAGCCCTGGACAAACAGCGCCACCTGATTAACAATTTTAAACTGGCCACAGAACTGGGCGGTGAAGTGATTAAAATAGAACATACCGGGATTGCAAAAGCAATTATTGAACAGGCCGAACTTAAAAAGATTACGACCGTATGCATTGGCAAACCGCGTATGAACTTTCTCAAAATTATTCTCTCGACAAACGTTTTCAAAGAACTATTAAATAAACTATCTTCGAGTGATATTGATCTGATTATTTTAAGTTGATCGGCAAACCATCATCCGGTTATTCAAACAACACGTTAGCACATCAGCAAATGAAAATAAAAACAAAATTAACCTTAGGTGTCGGACTGCTTTTTTTCCTGATCGTTTTGCTTGTCGCATTAGGAGTAAGACAGCTGCACACATTGGCTAATGACACCGAAAATATTTTAGTGGACAACTACAATTCGTTAGACTATTCCCGAAATATGCTTAAAGAGCTGGATAAGTTTGAACTTGAAAAACAGTCCCTGACAAAATTTAACAGCTTCCTGGAATTGCAAAGCAAAAATATCACGGAAATCGGCGAAAAGGAATTAACCGAAAACCTGTTGGAAGATGCCCGTACTTTTCAGAAGCAAACAGATAATAAGGTTGTTATTGCCCAGATTCGCAATGACCTTAACGACATTATGAAACTGAATATGGATTCGATCCAGCGGAAAAGTATTGTCGCTTCCCACACGGCAGACAAAGCCATATTGTGGATCTCAATTACCGGTTCCATGTGCTTTATTATTGCCTTTACCCTACTGATCAATCTTCCGAGTAATATTGCCGACCCGATCAGGGACCTTACCGAAAGCATCCGCCAGATTGCCGGAAAAAACTATTCCCGGAGAGTTCATTTTGAAGGCCACAGCGAATTTGGCGACCTCGCCAAATCGTTCAATACCATGGCCGAAAAGCTACAGGAATACAGCGATAGCAACCTTGCCCGCCTGATGATGGAGAAAAAGCGGATCGAAACGCTGATTAACAACATGCACGATCCGGTTATCGGTCTGGACGACAGCAATAAAATATTGTTTGCCAATGAAGAAGCCTTAAAGATATCCGGATTAAAAGCCGAGGACGTAACCGGAAAACCGGTTCAGGAAGTCGCGCTTTATAACGACCTGATCCGTTCGCTGATCCAGCATCTTGCCAATAACAGTGCTGCCGAAAGCAAACCGGAAACACTTAAGATCTATGCGGACAATAAAGAAAGCTATTTTGAAAAACAGCTGGTTCCGATTATCATTCTGCCTACCGGCGAAACCGAGAAAAAAGAAATCGGTTCCTTTATTATCCTTCGCAATGTAACGGCACACAAAGAACTGGATTATGCGAAAACCAATTTTATCGCTACCGTTTCCCATGAGTTTAAAACCCCTATTGCTTCGATGAAAATGAGTCTGCAATTACTCGAAAATGAAGGAATAGGTACTCTTAACGACGAACAGAAACACCTGATCTCGGGAATTAAGGACGATACCAGACGCCTGCTGCGCACCACTTCCGAGCTGCTGAACATCACTCAGGTAGAAACCGGAAAAACACAGCTGAACATTGAAGCCTGTAATATCAAAAAAATTATAAAAGACGCTGTAGAAACAACCCGTAATCTCGCCGAACAAAAACATATATTGCTGCAAACGGAAATTCAGGAAAATGTCTCGCACGTTTTAGCCGACCAGGAAAAGACAACCTGGGTTATTTCGAATTTAATTACCAATGCCATCCGGTATTCCTATGAAAATTCGGCCATACTGCTTACGGCTGCCAACCGGGATAACCTGGTCACGATTACCGTAAAAGATAATGGCCTGGGTATATCCTCCCAATACAAAGACAAAATTTTTGATAAATACTTCCGCATTCCGGGTTCTGAAAAAGAAGGAACCGGACTGGGACTGGCTATCAGCAAAGAATTTATAGAAGCACAATGCGGTGCCATTACCGTTGACAGCGAACTGGGTTCCGGAAGTACTTTTACGATCACGTTAAAAACAGCTTAGTTTCCCCTTTTTTCAAACGCTTATAAAAGCCTCTGATTTTGACAAAAATCGGAGGCTTTTTTTGTTGATTTCCGCTTTCCTGCACTTTTTTAAAAGGCGGTCTTTCCGGCATTGCGCTTTTCCCATTTCTCTCTTCAAAAACTTAAAACACTGATTTACAATTGTTTAAATTTCAGATCTAACCAAATTATTGCTGTTTTGTCGGGGAAAATTCCCCATAAAATAACCCGAAAAAATCCCCGTGCAAAAAAAGGGAATATCCTCTACCTCAAGCAGTTAAACCAACGCAATTTTACATCAGAAAATTTAACGTAAAAAATCAGAGGCATTATTCTTAAAACAATTCATCAGAATAATAATCTGAAAAATTTATTAATCAACTAAAAAATTGAAATCATGAACAACAGAGTAATTTTTAGAGTAATAATGGTAATCATTATCATTATCGGAGGGATCATCATCATCATTGGAAGAAAACCAATCCCGGAACCTATTTGTATTGTATGCGGCGATAACATCCTGAGCCTTTTAGGTTTTGCAGAAGTCGTTTTAGGCGCCATCGCTCTTAACGTACACAACAAGCTTATCAAAACAGCAAATATTAATGTCCGTTAATATTATTCACTAAAAAAATGATGGCGGTATCCGAAAAGCCTGGAACAGAGTAGGAAAATATCAAAATACACATTTATTATGGCACAAGTAACACCACTTGGTTATCCGCACGCCGGAGCAGGATCAGTAGAAATTCTTTTAGAAGACGTAGACGGGGCAGATTATGCCGTATTGTTCTCACCCGATCCAAACAATATCGAATTACGGGAAAACGGACAGGCAATGCAATTCTATTACTATCCGAAAAATCCAAGATTAGCAAAAGAACCCGGAAAAGACGGAAAATATAAATTTGCGATGCAGGTTTTCAAATCAGAAGGAGATTCTTCAACCGTTATCGGAGCTGAAGGACTTGAAGAAGAAGCAGGCGCTTATACAACACTGACCAGTACTATTGATCTACCGGAAGCTTTACTGAAAAAAGCGATCGACAAATTAAAAACCAGACTGCACACCGAATATCAGAATCAGAGACAATCTAAAATTCTGGGGTTATTTTCTTTCCTGAAAGGCGTTGACCGCGACTTTAACGAAACAAATGTACGCCCGATACAACTGGTTGAAAATACTATTGCCATGCACATTGTAGGAGAAAAATCGCCTAACAATCCGTTTGGCGGTGCCAACCCGTGGACCTTCAACATCCAGGGTGAAGGAAACGGCAGTACTTTCGGTTTAGGTGAAAACGCATTTTCTGTACTAATGGGCAGAAACAGTGCTTCCCTTGTTAAAAACGCTTTGGAAAACGGAAATAACAATCTGGTTGTGGAAAACAACATTAAATACAAAGCCTATTTGCCAACAACAACAATCAAAACGACCGTAAACATGAAAAAGGTGCATACCTATTTCTCTTCTAAAGTAAACGTGAGCTGGTCGTTTGTGGACTTAAACTGGGAAAATGAGTATGAAAAACTGGTAACGGACGGTTCCATTATTTCTGAAATCGTAACAGACAATCAGTTTTCAAATGACGAAAGAAAGAAAATTGAAGAGGCACTATTATCAAAACAAAGGGATTTTGCCTTTAAAATGATCGAAAAACAAATCCTTGACGTACCGAACAAACAGTTTACGGCGGTAAAAGATCCGGAAAAACAAGGTGGAATTTTCCGTTTTATCTTTGGTTCGGGAAGTGTGGGCGCTAATTTAAAATCGGCTACAGACATTAAAGAGATCAACTTTAAAGATGAAATCAAATTCTCTGCAATTGAGGTTTTAGACTCTAAAATCAGTGGTAATCTTGATACGCTGACCACAAAATCGGGAGCAGCTGCAAAAGAAGAACTGAAAAAGTACATTACCGAAGTACGTCTGGATGAAGACTTTACCAAAGTTCAGGTGGTTGCCGCTTTAAACGGAGGTTTGATTAAAATGGATAAAGACGGTGAAATCCTGAACGACAGCCCGGTAAGCCAGGTTTCTTTAGAAGTTGGGTATCCGGATTCCAAAGGAAAAATTGTCTGGAAAAGTTCCGGTAGAATGATTGCGCCGGAAGGAACTCCTTATGTAAAAACAACCAGCAGAACCGGAAAAGACATCGACGCTATTTTCCCGGCCACCTGGACCGACAAGTCTAAAGACAAAAACGCTTTTGTTTTCGACTTTGTGCGCAACACTACCGGCGGAAAGATAAAAGTACGTCAAAACATCATGTATGAAAAAGACAAACGAATCAAATTAAAAGATACCGTTAACGAATTTGAGTTTGACGGAACCAAATTGTTCATTCCGCTTCCGGTACAGAACATGATTAACTATAATCTTTCTACAGAACAGTTGTTTGACTGTGACACTCTTGAGGTTACTTTTAAAGTGGATAAAATGCCAACTAAAAAGTTCAAGTTCACAGCCGAAAACTACGAAGAACTGATTCCGTATCGTTCGTGGTATGAGTTTGATTATGAGATCAAGCCGACACAATATAAAGTGAAATACACCTGTAAAGGAAAAATAGGCAGTAAATCGAAAAAAATCACCCTTTCTACCGATTACCAAAATATTGACTACCAGGAAGGTGATATCTTATTTGAACTTCCAACCGGAACAGATGCTCAAAATAAAGACATCGAAAAAATAAGAGCGCCATTCATGGAATAGTCCATCCCCGATAAAACTGAAAGGAGTGTTTTTCATTCCTTTTAGTTTTATTTTTTAATGCTTTTCAACTCAAAAAAACAATATCATGCCGGATAACAATACTTTTAAACTGGACGGAACAAAATTAGTTCCGATTAACCGCTTCAACCTGGAAGCCTCCAAACCGAGCAGTTCTTTCTCGGCTGTGACGGTAAACAACCTTCAGAAATTCACGGTAATTGAACATCCCGTTGTTCATTCCATCAATATAAACCCCACAACTCCGGTAAACAGGGAACGTTTGCCTCTTGTGGAAAACAACATTTTAATCACGGAAAATTCGCTTTTTCAGGATTATAACGACAACAAGATATTCTTTACTTTTCCCGAGGTGATCATCACGCCTAACGACAATACCGTTTTTTACTATGAAAACATTCTGGACGCTTTCGGGCGGAACAGTGGTCTTTACGGCTATGTAACGCTGCGTTATGCCATCCGGAACAAACCCGAAACCAGTACGCTGCGCAACATCCCGATCCAATTGCGGGAAGTGGTCCTAAACCTGAGAGTCGAGAACAATAAAGAAACGGAAACCGTAAAGATAAACGGCCTTATCAATCCGGAAAAAAGCGAGATCCTCTTTAACCTGAAAGACCAGGCGGTAAAAATTGCATTCCTGAATATGGTCACCAAAATCGAAACACTAAAATCCAGCCTGGACTTATTTTTTGATTTTAAAGGCTATACCAAATTCCGGCGTAAATTTCTATATGCCAAAGGTATTGACGGCACCACCACGCCGCCCATCATCAACCGGGATCCGGATACGGCTGCCAGTGCCCGGATGAGCCTGAAAACCGCTGCCTTACTGGACAGTCCGTTGCTCATTCGTTCCAATTCTGCCAAAAGCCTGATTTCAAAAGAAACGATGCGCGAGATTCAGAAAGAGCAGAACATTGTTGCCGAAGAACCGGAACAATATGTAAAAAGTACGTTTTTACTAAAGGTAAACAAAACCATTAATTATCCTTTAGCCGCAGACGCTTCAATAAGCCTGTATAAAACAATTGACGGCGGTTTTATCGTTAACCCGTTTAACTCCAATTACGACTTTTCCCAATTCAGACAGATCTTTATTCCGGGAGTGAATTACAACAAGCTTTCCATTTATAAATCGACGATTCAGCCGAATACGTTCCTGCTGATCTCAAAAATATACTGCCTGTCCAGAGCAATCGACACAAAGAAACCGTGTATTTCAACCATTTTTCATGCCTATGAAGACGGAACCGGATTGACCGAAGATATTTCAAAAATCAGCTTCCAGTTTGCTTTGGGCCCGGATTTATCCGACTACGATCTTACCAAATTAAAAATCGATTTGAAAAACAATAACTTTCTGGATGGAAATCCGGCCGACTACCTGAATGAGATCCAGTTTTTATATCCCAACAATATTGATTCCGACTTTGACATCAGCGGTAATTATTTCCTTCAGAAATCGGATGTGACGACAGACGGGAAATACTTCCTGTTTTCCATTACCACCGAAAACCTCAACGATGCCAGCCTGCTCATCAATGCTTTGAACAATTCCGTTTCCCAGTTTGCCAATATCAATTTCAGGCATAAGGAAATTAAGGATACCAGTATTATCGAACTGAATATTGAAAAAACAAACGGCGAGCTGCTGGATACCGTTTTTGACCGTACTTCCAAAAAGCTGACTACGGAAAATAAGTCGATTTCCAAATGTAAAATCAATGCGGTACTTTTTATCGACCACAATAATGCGCCTTATTTCAACAATGCTTTCTTTACCAAATATCCGTTACTGGACAGCGGACAAACTGTGGAACTGGCACTGAATGCCATTAGCAGCGAAAATGCCATGCTGAACCTGAAAGACGTGTATTTTGATTATGAAAGTATTGAAGACATCAGCACAGAATTCAGCCAGATCGTTTCCAAATCGACAGACTATAACAAATACATACAGTTGCAGATTCAGAAACAAAACACGAAGATCAGTAAAATTCAGATTGAGCTGGTGGTTGACGAAACCCTGAGTAAATTCAATATCGAAAAGCTGAAAGCTGAATTTTCAATTCCCGTCCTTTTTAACTTTATCATAAAAAATACCGTTCCGCAGGGAAGAACAACACTTTCTTACCGAATAAATTATTTCGACAAGAACGACAATATCATTGCTTCCAAAAACAGCATTTTTGATTTCTCGGACACTTCCATTATGACGATACCCAAACACAAATAGCCACACCGTTAAACGATTATTCACGTAACAGTAAACATTATGAAAACACTCAAACTGAATACCCGGGCGCCCGAAGTGGCTACCCTGTGTGAAATGCTTTGTAAGATCGGGTATCTCCTTAAAGTAACGGATACCTTTACCCGGGAAGTTGATGAAGCGGTAAAAGATTTTCAGGCTAAAAACAACCTGGTGATTGACGGTATCGCAGGCATCAAAACCTGGTCCCGGTTATTTGAAAAGAACAGCCAGCTTGTCAACTATAACGACAAGCTGCTTTCGGAACAGGATCTAATTGATTTTGCCAGTGAGTATCAGCTGGAACTGGCTGTTATCAAGGCCGTAAATGAAATTGAAAGCAGCGGTAAAGGCTTTCTTATTGACGGCCGGCCGAAAATACTCTTTGAAGGACATGTTTTCTGGAGAGAGCTCACGCGAAGAAATATCGATCCGCAGCAGTATGCGAGTACTGCCAACCAGGATATTCTTTATGAAAAATGGACCCGGAAATTTTACCTTGGCGGACAGCGCGAATACGACCGGCTGCAAAAAGCAATCCGGTTAATTCCGGGAATGAACCTTTCCGATGCCGCAAACGCTTCCTCTTCATGGGGCGTTTTCCAGATCATGGGTTTTAATGCGATAGCACTGGGCTATGAAAGTATCGATAGTTTTGTGGGTAAAATGTATATGGACGAGCGCGAACACCTGGAGGCTTTCGGGCAGTTTTTAAGGAAGAACGATCTGATCGGACCGCTGCAAACCAAAAACTGGGAAACCTTTGCGTACCGCTATAACGGAGAAGGCTATAAAGCCAATAAATATGACGAAAAACTGGCAAGAGCCTATCAAAAATACAGTGCCTGACCATTCATAATGGCGCAACCGTTTCCTCCTTTTACCCGTATTGCATTCGTTTTTTAGATACAGACGATTTTATTCTTCATGGCATATAAAACGAGTCCGATGCGGGTTTTGATTTCCAGTTTCTGAAACAGGTTTTCCCGATAACCGTCAACCGTTTTAGGACTCAGGCACATTTCATCGGCAATTTCCCGATAGGTCATTTCGGTACAGGCCAGTTTGATAAATTCGATCTCCCGTTCTTTCAGGCTTGCCTTACTTGCGGCACCCAGTTTATTAATCAATACACCGGAAACCATTTCGGTATAAAAATAACCCGTTTCGTGTACTTTTAAAAGCGCTTCCCTAAAAACGGCAGGATGGGTATCCTTTAGTAAATACCCGGTAGCGCCGTTGCTGATCATCTTGATAATGGTATCTTCATCGTCATTAACAGACAGTGCCAGCACCCTAAGTTCGGGATAGTTTTCTTTAAGGCGTTTCATCGTTTCAACTCCGTCCATAACCGGCATGTTTACATCCAGTAATACCAGGTCCGGTAATTCTTCCGTAGCGACTAATCCGGTTAAAAAGTCTTTGCCGTTGTTGTAATTTCCTGCAACGACAAACTCTTTGAAACTGTTTATCAGAAAGGATAGTGATTGTGAAAACAACAAGTGGTCGTCAACAATTACAATTTTAATTTTGTTCATAGTAAGGGGCGTTTTAATCTTTTAATTCTTTAGTTATAGGGTAATTAATGGTTAATCTTGTTCCCTCATTCTGTTTGGAAATAACAGAAAAGGTTGCGCCAATAAGCTTCGCTCTGGTATTCATATTAGCGAGTCCGGAACCCTTTTCAACTTTCGAATTGTCAAAGCCAATACCCGAATCGGCTATTTCAATAACACAATTGGATCCCTTAAAGTCAATACACACGGCAATGGTTTTGCTGTGCGAATATTTTAATGCATTTGTCATTGCTTCCTGCAGTATTCTATAGATAATCACTTCATGCTGGGAGTTTATTTTCCGGACGGTACCGGTTACCTCTAACCTGCAGTCAATGATCTTTAACTTTGTAATACGGTTTAAATCTTCGGTAACCGCTTCAATAAAACTGGATTGTAAAACAATATCGCCGTTTATCAGTTTGGCTACCATCCTGATTTCGTCCAGTGATTTACTAACCAGTTTGCGGACTTCATCAATCTCGTTTTTACTATTCCCGTCTGTACTGGCTGCCATTAAATTGAGCTGCATTACGGCAACCGACAGTATCTGTCCGATATTATCGTGTAATTCCCTGCTGATGTTGGTAAGTGTCTGTTCTTTGATTTCGATCCTGGATTTGGCTAGCTCCGAATTAAAGAAGAGTTCGGCTTCCATTTTATCCATTAAAAATTTGGATTTCTTCTTCTGAAAATAAAAGAAAAAAACAAGCAGTGTCCCTAATAATGTAAAAAGAACAATACTGAACGAAATGATTAATAATGGTATCTCTTTTTGCTCCATATAAAACCGAAAATAAAACTGCCGTTCATTAATACGTTTAAAAAGAATACTATCAGACTATACGTCGATTCGTGGATTCCGGATAAGAACCAACGTAAAGAGAGCATAAAGGGTAAATAGGGTACATAAAACAATAGTATCCCCAATACAAACCAGAAAAAAATAGTGTCTTTTAAGGACAATATCAGGTTGGAACTGAATAACTCTACGAGATACAGGCAGCTCAGGACCAGCACCATAACAACACCTATGGCAAAATTATTAAAACAGACCTCTTCTACTATATCCTGGAAAAAGACCGGATTAATGATAACCGACAGGGCAAACAAGGCAAAACAAACGTTTGCGGCAAATTTATTTTTTGGCTGTTGTAAAATAGACTTTAAAAACAAAATATAGTACGGGAAAATAATAAACATATAGATATTGAAAACCATATAGTTTACCTGTCCTGTAACCTGTGTGTAAAAAATCCCTGTTAGTTCTGTAATCGCCGAAAGCCAAATGGACAATACAAAAAGCTTTGCCTTATTATTGGGAAGCTTGTACCAGTAAATGATGCCAAACATACCCGCCAATAAGGCTAAAAACACAGTATATAGTCTTAAATCTGCTAACATTATTATCCCCCGTAATTCAGTTTTGGAGGATTCCCCATCGATCCATAATTTAACGGTTCAATTTCAGTGATATCAATTGGATTTAGTGGTGCCGGTATTGTACCGTCTCTCTGGATCTGCGCTGCTCCCTTTGCTCCTGTTGGCGCTAAAAAGACAGTCGTATAATCCGCATTCTTTGCTTCTTCAGAAGAATATACACCAAGGTAAACCCGGATTCCGTCAACAGTATAGCCTTTCGCTTCTCCTGTTTCTTTTACATAAGTAATATAGCGCTCTAATTCCTCGATGGAAAACCAAAAAGCATTGGCATCTTCCATACCCATTCTTTCCATTAGCATTGCGCTTCTTTTTTCATTGTAATTTTTATTCAGTTCTTTTCCTTTTTCAAAAGAAATTAGCTGCGTAGGTTTAACTGTTGCATTCATTTTTTAGATTGATTATTGATTTGTGACAAAATTATAGTGAACACTTGCAGGCTACAAGGGGAAATTCCCCCCTTTTTATATACCACAATTTTTCCCTGTCTATTACGATAAGGATGTTATTTCACGGATGTCAAAGAAAATGAATATAAAATTAATCATAAAATAATGATTGACTTTATTTACGCACCGTTAAAAGTTTTTATAAAACGCGATCTCAGAACTGGTCTACAATGGTTCTGAAAGTAAGATTCACACGGGGACGTGTTATTTTTGTAGTGGGCGGCAGCCGGTGCAGCCAGTTGGTTTGCGTAGCGCCTTTCATGATTAGAAGACTGCCGGCTTCCAGCAGCAGCGAGGTGGTCGCTTTGGTTGTTTTATGTTTGAACGAGAATTTGCGTTCGGCACCAAAACTCATCGAAGCAATAACGGTATTAGCGCCCAGTGATTTTTCATCATCACTGTGCCAGGCCATTCCTTCCTGTCCGTCATGGTATAAATTTAAAAGGCAGGAATTAAATTGTGTTCCGGACTGTGTTTCGGCCATTTTTTTTAAGGCTAACAATTCCGGTGTCCACGGCAGTGCCTTTTTGGTCGTATTCGAATAGGTATACAGAAATTCCTTATCGCCATACCAGGCGACCTTTCTTTTGGTCAGGATCAGTTTCCCGAAAATGATGGCTTCATCATTCCGCCAGGCAATGGTTTCCATCAGGCGGTCATAATAATGCTGTGCTTCACTTCCGTTCATAATTCTTCCGTAGTAATTCACTTCCCCGTCATAAGGCAGTAAATTTTCTATTGCTCCGGTACTGAATAAGTCCATTACTGTAAGTTGTTTAATTTCCAAAATCGGTACTGTGCTTTCATGCAATGTCCGCAGGGGCGAAATCCTGCCGCTACCGCCATGGCTTCCGTGGCAAAAAACACCCTGTTTTCCTTTTTCATCCGCTTTCCGGACGCACAGCGCAAAAGCCCGTAAATCCGTAACTTTTTATTACCTCCAAAAATAATACTTTGTTTCCGTATCCCGCTATGCAATTCGGAATCGGTTAACGAACAATGTGCCATCATACACCTATTAGCTTAAAGCATCGTGAAAAATAATCCCTAAAGTATGCCGCTTCCCGCTTTGCACTTCACTGACACCGTGTTTCATGTTCACCCTGTAGTACCCTTTTGTTCCTTTTACCGGCCTGAAATTGGTCGTAAAAAACAGGATATCCCCTTTTTTGGGTTTCAGCACGATTGCCCGTGACTGTGCTCTCGGAATTTGCTCGGTCAGCACAAACTCCCCGCCGGTATAATCCTCATCCGGCTCATTTAAAAACAAGACCATCTGAATCGGGAAATAAACCTCCCCGTACAAATCCTGATGCAGGGTGTTGTAACCGCCTTTTCCATAAGTCAGGATCAGCACCGTGGGTTTTAGCTGGTTCTTTTCGGCACACAAATCCAGTAAATCCTGATGAGCAGCCGGGAATACCGTATCTATATGGAGTGCTTTCATCCATAGATTGGCAATGGATGCCAGTTCCGGATACACCGCTTCCCGGATATTTTGCAGTAATTCCGGTAACGGATATTTAAAATACTGGTATTCGCCCAATCCGAAACGATACCGTTCCATCACCACCTTTTTCCGGTACCAGCCGGTATTGTCGTAATTTTCAATTAAAAAACGGCACGCTTCATCCGTAAGTACACCCGATACTGCTGCATAGCCTTTTTCGTGCATGGATAGAGTTACTTTTTCCCAATCCATTGCCGCTATTCGTTCCGTTATCCCTTCCATTACGATTCGCTTATAAAGATATCTGCCTGACTGGCTTCCCAGCCGATGATCGCTTTTTTACGGGCACTGCCCCAATGGTACTCTCCTATCACTCCGGTAGCCTGTATCACGCGGTGGCAGGGAATCAAAAATGCCACCGGATTGTTTCCAATAGCCGTACCTACCGCTCTCGAAGCTTTCGGACGGTTAATCGCTCTGGCAATATCGCCATAAGTAACTAATTGCCCCATTGGTACTTTTAGCAGTGTTTCCCATACTTTCAGCTGAAAATCGGTTCCTTTTAGATGCAATTTCAGCTGGTGAGGCGCTGTCCAGTCTTTTCTGAAAAACGTCATGATCCCTTTTTGAATCGAATCGGAAGCCTCGGTATAAACAGCATTCGGAAAAGTATGTTTCATATCCTGTAACGAACTTTCCGGATTATCGGCAAAAGCCACATGGCAGATTCCTTTGGCTGTTGATGCGATCAGCAGCAAGCCAAACGGACTTTCTTCAAAACTATAATTGATGTTCAGAAAAGCCCCTCCGTTTTTATAATCACCCGGGGTCATCCCTTCAATATTCACAAACAAATCGTGCAGCCTGCCCGTTCCGGAAAGTCCGGTTTCAAAAGCCGTTTCCGACAAGGTAAACTGATTGTTTTTCAGCATTTTTTTGGCGTGTTCGACCGTTAAATACTGTAGAAATTTTTTCGGACTCACGCCTGCCCATTCCGTAAACATTTTCTGGAAATGAAAAGGACTTAAATGCACATAGGCCGCCACTTCATCCAAAGTGGGCTGTGTCTTAAAATTGCCCTGCAAAAATGTGATGGCCTTTGCAATACGGTCAAAATGAATGTCTTCCTGTGTTTTCATTTTTACAATTCTTTTATGATTACGATACAAAGGTAGCTGGCAGCAAACCGGTATCCGACCCGAAACTTGCGGAGTTTACCCGGTTCTGAAATTTTTCCGAAAGCCGCTTTTTAAGGTTGTTTTTTTTCGGCTTAAAATACTTTTGAAGTATCTTTGTGTGCTTAAACGACAACACACTACCTATGAAATTAGTTTTTGCATCCAATAACAGCAATAAAATTAAGGAAATTCAGCAATTACTTCCACAAGATATCCAGATTTTAAGCCTTACTGACATCAACTGCGATGTTGATATACCCGAAACCGCTGCCACCATTGAAGGCAATGCTATTTTAAAAGCAAATTATGTAACGGAACATTACGGTTACAATTGTTTCGCAGACGATAGCGGACTGGAAGTTGACGCTTTAAACGGTGCTCCGGGAGTAATCTCTGCCCGTTATGCCGGAGATCACAAAAGCGATGCCGATAATATGGACAAATTACTGGCTGAACTGGATGGCAAAAACAACCGAAATGCCAATTTCAAAACCGTTATTGCCCTGAATATCGATGGGGAACAACATCTTTTTACCGGAATTATCAACGGTGTGATCATTACGGAAAAAAGAGGCGAAAACGGATTTGGTTACGACCCGGTTTTTATAGCCGAAAACGATACCCGCACTTTCGCTGAATTAACAATGGAAGAAAAGTCCGGCATCAGCCACCGCGGCAAGGCCGTAAAACAATTGGTTGATTTTCTAAATAAATAAACCGGAATTTTTGTATTCACTATAAAATCAGTGTACTAAACCGGAGGAAAGAGAAAGCGGTAAATGTTAAAACAACGAAAAATCTTCATAAAGTTTTCATAATTATACGCCAATATTACGGCAATCTGACATCATATTTCGATACAGAAATGAGTGAGCGCCTGACCTCCCGGAATAACTACCTGAAAATCAACAAAAAACAAAAATACAAATATGCAAAACACATTAGCATATATCGTTAATTTACAGTAACTTTGCCCCCAATTTAAAAATAACGAATGAATAAATTTGAACAATTAGGATTGAATGAATCGCTACTGCTGGCGATTAAAGATCTAGGATTTGAAAATCCGTCGGAGGTACAGGAAAAGGCGATTCCCCTATTATTGGAAAAAGACACAGACATTGTAGCATTGGCGCAGACCGGGACTGGTAAGACTGCAGCGTTTGGTTTCCCACTGATTCAAAAAATTGATGCTGATAACAGAAATACTCAGGCATTAATTTTATCGCCAACACGCGAACTTTGTTTACAGATCACCAATGAGATTAAACAATATTCAAAATACGTTAAAGGAATTCACACTGTAGCTGTTTATGGCGGTGCAAGCATCACTGAACAAGCGAAAGATGTAAAAAGAGGAGCACAAATTATTGTGGCAACTCCGGGAAGAATGCAAGACATGATTAACAGAGGTATGGTTAACATTAAGAACATTAATTTCTGTGTTCTTGATGAGGCTGACGAGATGTTAAACATGGGATTTTATGAAGATATTACAGCTATTTTATCCGATACACCGGAAGATAAAAGCACATGGTTGTTTTCTGCAACTATGCCACAAGAAGTAGCTAGAATAGCTCGTGAGTTCATGAGAAAACCTCTTGAAATCACTGTTGGACACAAAAACTCAGGTTCACAAAATGTATCGCACGAATTTTACCTGGTAAATGCTCGTGACCGTTACTCGGCTTTAAAACGTTTAGCCGATGCTAATCCTGATATTTTCTCAGTTGTGTTTTGTAGAACCAAGCGTGACACGCAGGCAGTTGCCGAAAAATTAATCGAAGACGGTTATAATGCAGCAGCTTTACATGGTGATTTATCACAGGCACAACGTGACAGCGTTATGAAATCCTTCCGCGGAAGACAAATTCAGATGCTTGTAGCTACAGACGTAGCGGCTCGTGGAATTGACGTTGACGACATTACACACGTTATCAACTATCAGTTACCGGATGAAATTGAAACCTACACACACCGTTCCGGTAGAACTGGTCGTGCCGGGAAATCAGGGACATCACTTGTAATTATTACAAAAAGTGAATTACGTAAAATATCGCAGATCGAGCGTATTATTAAAACGAAATTTGAAGAGAAACCAATTCCTTCCGGAATTGAAATTTGCGAAATCCAGTTATTCCACCTGGCTAACAAAATTAAAGATGTAGAAGTTGATCACGAAATCGACGCTTATCTTCCAGCCATTTATGAAGTAATGAAGGATTTATCAAAAGAGGAATTGATTAAGAAAATGGTTTCAGTAGAATTTAACCGTTTCATTAATTATTATAAAAAATCAAGAGATCTTACCGCTCAAAACGCGGGAGAGCGTCGTGAAGAAGGTGGTTCTATTCCATCTGACGGAGCTGTTCGTTTCTTCATCAACATCGGATCAAGAGATAATTTTGACTGGATGACCCTGAAAGACTTCTTACGTGATACTTTAGAATTAGGTCGTGACGATTTATTCAAAGTGGATGTTAAAGAAGGATTCTCTTTCTTCAACACTGATGCTGAACATGCCGAAAAAGTAATGGACGTATTAAACAACATCCATTTAGAAGGTAGAAAAATCAATGTTGAGATTTCTAAAAATGATGGTGGCAGCAATACCCGAAGAAGAGATCACAATGGCCGAAGCGGTGGCGGAGACAGAAGCCGTTCAAGAGGCGGTGATCGTGACAGAGGTGGTGATCGCGACAGAGGCGGCGACAGAAGAGACAGAGGTTTCGGAGGCGGACGCTCAGAAAGAAGAGATGACTTTTCCGATAGACCGGCAAGAAACGAAAGAAGAACATCGTCAGACCGTTCTCCACGTCGTTCTGAAGGCTCATCGAACAACTCAACAGGAAGACGCCCAAGAAGAAGCTAATTCTTTTGTTAATTTTCTTGTAATATAATGTAGAAACTGCAAAATATCCCTTACTTTTAGACCAATCTAATGACCCGTATGAGATTTTTTGCAGTTTTTTTATTTTCACTACTTTCACTGGTAGTACAAGCACAGGAAACACCAACAACTGTTTCCGGAATTGTCGTGAATGCTACGACTTTACTTCCCAAAAGCAACGTAAACGTTGTGAATATCAATACCGTTAAAGGAACTACATCTAACGGTCATGGTGAATTTACCATCGAAGCGAAAGCTAACGATACCCTTCACTTTTCGTTCCTGGGTTTTGAATCCATTAAGGTTCGGGTAACCAACGACTGGCTTAAAAATAAAAACACAAAAATCAGACTTACCGAAAAAGCGTATGCTCTGGAAGAAGTTATCATCAACAAATACATCTTAACCGGATATCTGGAAGTCGACACCAAAATACTTCCGCTCAACGAGAATTTCCGTTACCCTATTTCCGGTCTTCCGTACGGATATGAAGCCGGAGATCACTCTCCAAACAAAATCAGCCGCGTTTTAGGCTCCCTGTTCAATCCTGCCGATTTACTGTACAATTTCTTCGGAAAGAAACCGAAAGAAATGAACAAACTTAAGGAGATGAAAAAGGATGATGTAATCAAAAACCTGCTGGCATCGAAGTTTGACAAAGAAACGCTAGCCGCACTTTTAGGTATTGATGTTAAAGAAATAGGTGAAATTTTACAGCGTTGCAACTATTCCGAAACGTTTATACAAACCGCAAATGACCTCCAGATCATGGAAGCCATCAGCAGTTGTTATGAAGACTACAAGATTCTGAAAAGAAAATAAAACACGCTTTACCGCAATATGGAGCAAAAAATCACTAAAGCATTTAATTATTGGAAATGGCTTTGGCTGGTTGTTTTTTGCGGGTTCTTTTACCTGATGCTGGACATCACGCTCCGGTATATTCCTTACCGGTCTGACAGCGCCTTTTTACAGATCAAACAACACGAAGTAACAAGTGTTTCCGGCTACCTGCCGTTGTTTTACCTGCATGTTTACAGCGCTATTTTTGTATTAATAGCCGGTTTTACACAATTTAACGATACCCTTTTAAAGCGCTACCCGAAAGTCCACCGGCTCTTTGGAAAAATATACGTGTATACCGTTTTATTTTGTGCCGCTCCTTCCGGATTGTTTATAGGCTATCATGCCAATGGCGGATTTTCAGCCAAAGTATCCTTTATCCTTTTAGGCACACTATGGTTCAGCTTCACCCTGCTGGGCATTTTACAAATCTATAAAAAGAATCGCATTGCCCATCAGAATTTTATGCTCAGAAGTTTTGCTTTAGCATTTTCTGCCATAACTTTACGACTATGGAAAGTGATTCTGGTTTTTCTTTTCCAGCCCAATCCTATGGAAGTGTATCAGGTAATTGCCTGGCTGGGATGGATTCCTAACATATTGCTCATCGAATGGTATATTCAATCTAAAAAACGTAAAACATGAAGAAATTTATTTTTTTAGCGCTTACAATAATCATAACCGCCTGTAATTCCAAAGAAAAGAAAGTTGAGAATTCCATAGAAAAGACCGCTGCAAACGAAGTTGTAAAAGAAACCAACACGGAACTGTACGGCTCGTGGGTGGGTGATTTTATTCCCGAAGAGCAAAACAATCCGGAAGAATTTTCACCGACCAACAAGATTAATATTATCCTAAAAAAAATCACTCCGGATCAGGTTATCGGACAAAGTGTGGTTGCCGGAAACAACCGCCCGCTCATTGGAACCCTGACCCAAAACGGCAATACGTTTTCTTTCAGCCTTAAAGAACCGGGAGATCACAAATATGACGGCTCCTTTGCATTTACCATTACAAACGATACACTCACCGGAACCTGGACGGCAAACGACAAAAAACTGAATGTTACCAAAAGAAGTTTTAAACTGACCAAAAAGCAATTTGTATACGACCCGAAATTAATGCTGCCGGACGAAGAGGAATACATTGACTGGTACAATCCGAAAACGGTTCAGGTAACCGATGAAGAAGAAACCTATCCGGAAGATTATTACCGGCAGGCATCCGAAAACATCACCATTCTTAACGCTTCCACACAAAAGCTAAGCGATAACGATTTAAAAAACCTGAAAAAGCTGGATCTGGAAATCATCCGCAATACCATTTATGCGCGTCACGGTTATACTTTTAAGAAAAAAAGCATCCGCCAGTTTTTTGATCCGGTGGAATGGTATATTCCGGTATCCGAGAATGTCGACAACGAACTGACGGCACTGGAAAAAGAAAATATCGTTTCGTTAAAACGCTTTGAAAAATATGCCGAAGACAATTACGACACTTTTGGCAGATAATAAAAATAAGGAGGAATTAATGTCCTCCTTTTTTATTGTTTCTCCAGGTATTTCCGGGTAATAAAATCAATATCCTTGATGGATTTCCGGGCCCAGTCGATTCTCTTTTCCAAAACTTCGGCTTCCGTCAGCTTCCAGTCAATATCCGATTTCCGCAATCGCGTAGATATATTCTGAAGGATAATCGCCGCCGAAACGGAGATGTTCAGGCTTTCCGTAAAACCAACCATTGGAATTTTAAGATAGCCATCTGCCTGCTGCATCACTTCTTCCGATAATCCAAGCCGTTCCGTTCCGAAAAAAATAGCCGACGGTTTTGTAATATCAAAATCTTCCAGCAAACAATCATCATCGTGAGGTGTCGTGGCAATAATCTGATAACCGCGTGCTTTCAGGTTGTCAATACAATCCTGATTCGAATTAAAACGGTGAATATCCACCCACTTTTCGGCGCCCATCGCAATTTCTTTGTCAATTTTCTTTCCAAAACGCTGTTCTACCACGTTTAATTCCTGAATACCAAACACTTCACAACTTCTCATTACAGCACTTGTATTGTGGAGCTGGAACAGGTCTTCTACAGCCACAGTAAAATGCTTGGTTCTGTTTTCCAAAACTTTAACAAAGCCATCCTTACGGTTTTCTGTCATGAAATTTTCGAGGTAGGCCAGATATGCTGTATCTAAAAAAAGAGATTCCATTAAAAAAGGGTGTGATTATAAATTTTGTTTATTAACTTAGTCGGAGTTAATTTGCTCCTATGACTCAAGAAGAATTATTGCCACAAATCTACAAAAAAGACGACAAAGCGTTCACTCTTTTGTATGAGATGTATGCCAAAAGTCTCTACGGCATCATTTATAATCTGATAAAAGACCGTGAAGAGGCAGAAGATGTCCTTCAGGAAACCTTTGTGAAGATCTGGAAAAATATGGACAGCTACAATGAAAGCAAAGGGCGTTTTTTTACCTGGATTCTCAACATAGCCCGTAATACCGCTATCGACAAATTACGTTCTAAAAACTTTAACAATAATCAGAAAAACTTATCTTCTGACAATTTCGTACATATACTCGATGACAGTTCGAAAACAAATAACAAAATTGATACTATTGGAATTCAGGAGTTTGTCAAAAAACTAAAGCCGAAATGCATCCAGCTGATTGATTTGCTGTTTTTTAAAGGCTACACCCAGCAGGAAGCATCCGAAGAACTGGAAATACCTTTGGGTACGGTTAAAACGCAGAACAGAAATTGTATTAATGAATTAAGAAACTTACTTGGAGTATAATGAACACGAGAGAATATATAGCGTCTGGAACCCTTGAATTGTACGTTTTCGGAAAATTATCCGAAGAAGAAAACCGTAATGTTCAGGAAATGGCAAATGAATTTCCGGAAGTAAAACAGGAAATTGAAAGTATCGAACAAGCCGTAATCAATTTATCGTATAGTGTTGCCCCTAATTTGTCGTTGGACAACTTCAATACCATCAGGGAACAGCTTTTAGAAAGAGAAGCCACTGTTGTGACCATGAAACCAAAATCGGCCTGGACACAATATCTGGGCTGGGCTGCTTCCATCGTATTACTGTTAGGAGCCGGATTTTTATACTTTGAAATGAATCAAAGGGATATTTTACTGAAAGACAGCAAAAAGGAGAATCAGTCGTTACAGAAATCAGTAGTTACCCTGGAAGAAAAGAATAAAGCTACCGAAACCGTTTTAAACCTTATCCAGGACGATAAAAACACCGTAGTGGCACTTGCCGGTCAAACAGTAGTACCGGAAGCCAAAGCAAAAGTGTACTGGAACAAAGAAAATCAGGCCGTATATGTAGATGCTGCCGGTTTACCGGAACCGCCTAAAGGAATGGTTTACCAGGTTTGGGCATTAAAACTGAATCCTTTAACGCCAACCAGCATCGGATTATTAGAGCAAACCGGAATTGTAGGGAACTCAAAAATATACAAAGTTGACAATGCAGCCGAAGCCGAAGCTTTTGGTATCACGTTAGAACCAGCCGGCGGTAGTGCTTCGCCAACATTAGAACAATTGTACACCTTAGGAAAAGTATAAATGAAAAAGAAACTGGTGGTTCTTTCCGGTGCCGGAATCAGCGCAGAAAGCGGAATTAAAACTTTTCGCGATGCCGACGGTCTATGGGAAGGACACGACATCATGGAAGTGGCGTCCCCTATTGGCTGGGCAAAAAACAAAACACTTGTTTTAGATTTCTACAACAAACGCAGGGCACAGCTTTTAGCGGTGCAGCCCAATACAGCCCACCAGATTCTTGCCGCATTAGAACAGGAATTTGAGGTACACATTATTACTCAAAACGTAGACGACCTTCACGAACGTGCCGGCAGTACAAACGTATTGCATCTTCATGGCGAACTGTTCAAAGTGAGCAGTACCCGGAATCCCGATTACATCCTGGACTGGAAAACCGATTTGAATATCGGTGATACCGATCCGGAAGGCAATCAGCTGCGACCGCATATCGTGTGGTTCGGAGAAGAAGTACCGGCCATCGAAACCGCCGTTCCAATCGTTGAACAGGCCGATTACTTACTGGTTATCGGGACTTCATTACAGGTTTATCCAGCCGCAGGGCTGATGCATTACACCCGGAATACCACTCCCGTTTATTATATCGACCCGAAACCGGCTTCGATCGGCAGCCTCAGTAATCCGCTGAAAGTGATTCCGCTATCCGGTTCCGAAGGGATGAAAGTGCTTCAGGACGAGCTTTTAAGTGCACTCAAAAAGATTTAAAAATGTTTTTCCAGAAGTTTTTGTAAAAGCTTATCTTTGCGGTTATTAGAAAATAACACAACAACAAATGCATTTAACCGAACTTAGTGCTATATCGCCAATAGATGGACGTTATAGAAACAAAACCGTTTCCTTATCTCATTATTTTTCTGAAGAAGCTTTAATCAAATACCGCGTATTGGTAGAAGTGGAATATTTTATTGCACTTTGTGAGTTGCCTTTACCGCAGCTGGCTAACGTGGATAAAAACCTGTTTGGCGACCTGCGTAAAATCTATGAGGATTTTTCTACTGAAGAGGCACTTTGGATTAAAGAAACCGAAAAAACCACCAATCACGATGTAAAAGCTGTAGAATACTTTATAAAAGCAGCTTTTGACAAACTGGGATTGCAGCAATACAAAGAATTCATCCACTTCGGACTGACTTCACAGGATATCAACAACACCGCTATTCCTTTATCGACTAAAGAAGCATTCGAAAAGGTATATGTACCGTCACTGATTAGTGTTGTTTCCCGATTAAAAGAATTAAGCATCGAGTGGAAAGACGTTCCAATGCTGGCACGTACACACGGGCAACCGGCTTCTCCAACCCGTTTGGGCAAAGAAATCGGTGTTTTTGTAGAGCGTCTGGAAGAGCAGATGCGTTTGTTGTTCAACGTTCCTTTTGCGGCTAAATTTGGAGGCGCAACCGGAAACTACAATGCACATGTTGTGGCTTACCCGGCTATCGACTGGCGAAAATTCGGGAATAATTTTGTAGAAGAAGCTCTGGGATTACACCATTCCTTCCCTACTACCCAGATTGAGCATTACGACCACTTTGCAGCATTTTTTGACGCTTTAAAACGTATCAATACGATCCTTATTGATCTGGACAGAGATATCTGGACTTATGTTTCAATGGATTATTTCAAACAAAAAATCAAAGCCGGAGAAATTGGTTCTTCTGCTATGCCACATAAAGTAAACCCGATTGATTTTGAAAACTCGGAAGGAAATTTAGGAATTGCCAATGCTATTTTCGAGCACCTTTCTGCAAAGCTTCCGCTATCAAGATTACAGCGTGATTTAACCGACAGCACCGTTTTGAGAAATGTTGGTGTACCGATCGGGCATACCATCATCGGATTTGAAGCGACCTTAAAAGGATTGAACAAATTGCTTTTAAATGCAGATAAATTCGAAGAAGATTTAGAGAAAAACTGGGCTGTTGTTGCCGAAGCAATACAGACAATCTTAAGACGTGAAGCCTATCCGAATCCTTATGAAGCTTTAAAAGATTTAACGCGAACCAATACCGTGATCAACAAAGAAGCGATTCATAATTTCATCGGTACGCTGAATGTTTCTGATACTATTAAAGCAGAGCTTTTAAAAATCACACCAAGCAATTACCTGGGAATTTAATCCCGGATCCGGTAACTTTTAAAAAGTACTCCAAAATCCCGTCAGCGGAAAATTATTTTCTGCTGACGGGATTTCTGCTTTTATATTATAAATTTATCTTAAAATGACAGTATATTAACTCTGGTTACTTTCATAAATACGCATTATTTTATAACTTACACAAATCGTAAAATCCCTATAAAAAAGCCTATGCTAACAGCCGAAACAGTAACTAATGCCTCACACCATTTATATCCTTTAATCAGTGATTTGGGATTAATCTTAATGACAGCCGGAGTATCGGTTTTATTATTTAAAAAGATCAAACAGCCCCTTGTTTTAGGATATTTAGTTGCAGGTTTTTTAGCCGGAAATAACTTTGACTTCTTCCCTTCCATAACCGACATCAAAAGCGTTGAAGTCTGGGCAGAAATCGGGGTAATCTTCCTGCTGTTCAGTCTTGGTCTTGAATTTAGCTTTAAAAAACTGATGAAAGTGGGCGGCACCGCCTCGATAACCGCCATAGTCCAGATCATCTCGATGATTTTTGTGGGTTACCTGTCCGGACAATGGATGGGCTGGTCCCAAATGGACAGTATCTTTTTGGGAGCTATATTATCCATGTCATCCACCACCATTATCCTCAGGGCTTTTGACGAACTGAATGTCAAAGGAAAAAAATATGCCGGAATTGTATTTGGTGCTTTAATTGTAGAAGATATCGTTGCCATCTTGCTGATGGTTCTATTATCGACCATTGCGGTAAGCCAGCAATTTTCCGGAGGAGAATTGTTTGAGTCCGTTTTAAAGCTCTTATTCTTCTTAATCTTATGGTTTGTAGGCGGAATCTTCTTCATTCCTACTTTATTAAAAAAAGCAAAGAATTTACTAAACGAAGAAACCCTGTTAATCATCTCGTTAGCCTTGTGTTTAATGATGGTTATTTTAGCAACAAATGCCGGATTTTCTCCTGCCTTGGGCGCTTTTATCATGGGTTCCATCATTGCCGAAACCACTCAGGCCGAAAGAATCGAACACCTGATCAAACCGGTAAAAGACCTGTTTGGTGCCGTGTTCTTCGTATCGGTAGGAATGTTAATCAATCCGGACACACTTGTGGAATATGCCTTACCGGTATTCCTGATAACCTTAATTACAATCTTTGGAAAAACCATCAGTACCGCTGCCGGAGCCTTAATTTCCGGGCAACCGTTGAAACAATCGGTACAGGCCGGTATGAGCTTGGCGCAAATCGGGGAGTTCTCCTTTATTATCGCTACTTTGGGTATGACCTTAAAAGTAACCAGCGATTTCCTTTATCCTATAGTGGTAGCGGTTTCTGCCGTAACCACATTTACCACCCCGTTTATGATTAAAATGTCGCTTCCCGTTTATGAAAAACTGGAAAAGATACTGCCTCAAAAGTGGGTTACAGCCATTGATACGTACAGTACAAACTCCCAGTCGATTAAAGCGACCAGCAACTGGCAGATTGTATTAAAAGCAAAACTGACACAGATTGTTATCAACTCGGTAATTATCATCGCGATTATACTCTTATCGGACAGGTATATTTCGCCGCTGGTAGCCGATTCCAAATTTGGTAATGCCGTTGCCGCGCTGATTACCTTAGTGATCATAGCCCCTTTCCTATGGGCGCTTTCACTGAGAAGAGTTGCCGAAAAAGCAATGGATGAACTGCGTAAAGAACGCAAATACCGGGGTCCGCTAATCATGCTGATCTTAACCCGTATGGGACTTGCCTTGTTTTTTATCGGGTTTTTACTAAACAACTTCTTCTCACCCATAGTAGCCTTTTTAGCCTTAATTATCGCAACGGCATCGTATTTTATTTTCCCTAAAAAGCTGCACGCCCAATATGAAAAAATAGAAAATCACTTCCTTAAGAATTTCAACGACCGGGAAATTGCCAGAGCGCAGAAAACAAGAGACGATTTAACTCCCTGGGATGGTCACATGGCAAATTTTGAAATTGCCAAAGAATCCAACCTTGCCGGTAAGAAATTACAGGACTTGAAAGTACGTGAAAAATTAGGCGTTAATATCGCCTTTATTAAGCGTGGGGAAATCATGATCAATATACCAACCCGGACGGAACGTTTATTCCCCGGAGATGAGATCTGTGTGATCGGAACAGACGATCAGGTGCAGAACTTTAAAGCCTATCTGGACCAGAACGAAATTGAAGTACCGGAAACGGTAGCCGATGCCCAGATTGTTTTACAGCAATATGAACTTAATAACGAAGATTTTATCGGGAAAAGCATCCGCGAATCGCAATTGCGGGAAAAAACCGGTGGTCTGGTTGTGGGTATCGAACGCAACGGCGAACGTATCTTAAATCCGGAATCGCATTTAGTGCTGGAAAAGAATGATATTTTATGGTTAGTGGGCGATAAAAAACTATTATCCTCTTTCTTTAAAAACTAATACATAAAAAAAGACCGTTTCAAAATTGAAACGGTCTTTTTTTATGTCCTGTAAATATTATCTGGAATAGTTAGGAGCTTCTTTTGTAATGGTTACATTATGCGGATGGCTTTCCCCGATTCCGCTGGCTGTAATTCTCACAAATCTTCCGGTTTCCTGCAGCGTTGCAATATCTTTAGCACCACAGTATCCCATACCGGCACGAAGTCCGCCTACAAACTGAAGCATGCTTTCGTTCAACTCTCCTTTGTATGGTACACGTCCAACGATTCCTTCCGGCACTAATTTCTTAACATCGTCTTCCACATCCTGGAAGTAACGGTCTTTAGAACCTTCTTTCATCGCTTCAACCGATCCCATTCCTCTATATGACTTGAATTTTCTTCCTTCAAAAATAATGGTTTCACCCGGTGATTCTTTTGTTCCTGCTAAAAGCGATCCCAGCATTACACAGTCGGCACCGGCAGCAATTGCTTTCGGAATATCACCTGTATAACGGATACCGCCATCGGCAATAACCGGAACACCGGTTCCTTTTAAAGCAGCAGCTACTTCTAAAACCGCCGAAAACTGAGGGAATCCAACACCTGCAACCACACGGGTAGTACAGATAGAACCCGGTCCGATACCTACTTTTACAGCATCGGCACCATTTTGGGCTAAATATAAAGCCGCTTCCGGTGTTGCAATATTACCTACAACAACATCCAGTTCCGGGAATTTTTGTTTTACTAATTTTAAAACATCAACCACTCCTTTTGTATGTCCGTGTGCTGTATCGATAATCACCGCATCCACACCGGCATTAACCAAAGCCGTAGCTCTGTCTACCGCATCTGCCGTAACGCCTAAAGCAGCCGCAACTCTTAATCGCCCGAACTTGTCTTTATTTGCATTAGGTTTTTGCGTTAATTTTGTAATATCTCTGAAAGTAATTAAACCGACTAATTTATTGTCTTTGTTAACTACCGGTAGTTTTTCGATTTTATTGGCCTGTAAAATTTCTTCTGCAGTTGCTAACGTTGTTCCTTCGCCAGCCGTTACCAGATTCTGAGAAGTCATTACCTCAATAATGGAACGGGCATTGTCTTTTTCAAAACGCAAATCACGATTGGTAACAATTCCTTTTAAAATCTGATTGTCATCTACAACCGGAATTCCGCCGATACTGAATTCACGCATTGCCAGTTTAGCATCACCTACAGTCGCATTAAGCGGTAAAGTAACCGGATCGATAATCATTCCTGATTCGGCACGTTTTACTTTACGAACTTCACCAGCCTGCTGCTCAATGGTCATATTTTTATGCAAAACACCAATACCGCCTTCCTGTGCCATAGCAATAGCCATTGCACTTTCGGTAACCGTATCCATCGCTGCGGAAACAACAGGAACGTTTAAAGTGATGTTTTTTGAAAATCTCGTTTTGATACTTACTTCTCTGGGAAGTATTTCTGAATAATTTGGAACTAGTAGAACATCATCGTAGGTTAGACCTTCCCCGATAATTTTAGCTGTGTGTGCTTTCATTTGCAATTTGTAGTTGAATTGCATGCAAATATAACACATTTATCCTTTTTGATAAAATGGTTTTAACGAAATATTAAAAAAACAAGCTGTTTTTCTAAAAAAAATGTATACGCTTAAAAGAATTAATGATAAACGGTGAAAATTTTCAAAGCTTCATTATAAGCACTCTCAAAACTCATCGGACTTAATCCTGTATCTGCTTTTTGAGAAGTGAAATAGGAAAGCATCTTTTCTGTAGGCATGTTTCCGGTTAAATCGTCTTTTGCCATCGGGCAGCCGCCGAATCCCTGGATGGCACCATCAAATCTTCTGCAGCCGGCTTTGTAAGCCGCATCTACTTTTTCAAACCATTTATCGGGAGTGGTATGCAGGTGCGCACCAAATTCGATATGCGGGTATTTTGGGATCAGGTTGGAAAACAAATAAGAAATCACATCCGGTGTGGAAGAACCTACCGTATCCGAAAGCGAAAGGATTTTCACGCCCATATCCGATAATTTCTCCGTCCACTCGCCAACGATTTCCACATTCCACGGATCACCGTAAGGATTGCCGAATCCCATTGATAAATAGGCCACTACTTCCTTATTGGTAGCTTTGGCAATATCCAGGATCTCCTGCAGGGTCACTAACGATTCTGCTATGGTTTTATGGGTATTCCGCATCTGGAAGTTTTCCGATATGGAAAAAGGGAATCCCAGATATTTGATTTCCGGAAATTGGGAGGCATTTACCGCTCCCTGTGTATTTGCTATTATGGCCAGTAATTTACTTTTTGTCTGCGACAAGTCCAGTTTCGCTAAAACTTCGGCAGTATCCTGCATTTGCGGAATTGCCTTAGCCGAAACAAAACTTCCAAAATCGATGGTGTCAAAACCCACACGCAACAGGGATTGTATGTACTGTACCTTCTTTTCTGTAGGAATAAACTCTTTAATGCCCTGCATGGCATCTCGCGGACATTCTATGATTTTAACGTGTTCCATAATGTTTCAAAGATAGTGGAAAGTTGACAATTTTCAAATAAGACCATGCTTCCGGAATGGTTTGCGGCTGCTTTTGTTAAGCATCCGCATCCAAAACAATCACGTTCAGCCGGTTAGCCGCTTTGAATTTTTACAGCACCACAAAGTTTAACATATCAAGGTTTGCCCTTAATCGTTAACCCTTAAATATTTCAATCCAGGATTATTGCTGATTTAGTATTTTTTTGTTTATCGCCTTTATCAGCGCCGGGCCTTCATAGATAAATCCGGTATACAATTGCACCAGACTGGCTCCTGCATTCAGTTTTTCCAGGGCATCTTCGGCAGAATGGATTCCTCCTACTCCGATAATCGGGAAGGCTTTTCCGCTTTTTTCCGAAAGAAAACGAATCACTTCGGTCGCTCGTTGCGTTAACGGCTTACCGGAAAGTCCGCCGGTTTCGGTTTTGTTTTCAGAAACCAGGCCGTCACGCGATATGGTCGTATTGGTCGCGATAACGCCGGCAATCTGTGTTACCTTAACAATATCAATAATATCCAGTAACTGATCGTTTGTTAAATCCGGTGCTATTTTCAGCAAAACAGGCTTCGGTTTTGCTTTCGTCAGGTTTTTGTTCTGCAGTGTCTGCAACAAATTGGTCAGCGGTTCTTTATCCTGCAGCGCTCTCAGATTGGGTGTATTGGGAGAACTCACATTAACCACAAAGTAATCAACATAATCGAATAAGGCATCAAAGCAGATTTCATAATCGCTTGTCGCTTCTTCATTAGGCGTGATCTTATTTTTTCCGATATTCCCGCCTATCAGTACCCCATTGTTTTTTTTCAGTCTTTCAACCGCTTCCAGAACACCGCCATTATTAAATCCCATTCTGTTAATCAGCGCACTGTCGCCCTGCAAACGGAACAATCGTTTTTTCGGATTTCCGTCCTGTGCTTTAGGTGTTAACGTACCGATTTCGATAAAGCCGAATCCTAAACCGGAAAGTTCTTTATACAACCGGGCATCTTTATCAAATCCTGCTGCCAGCCCTACCGGGTTTTTGAATTTTAAGCCGAATACTTCCCGTTCAAGCCGCGGGTCATTTATCCCGTAAAGGGATTTCATTATGGACGGAAAGCCAGGGATTTTATTAGCAAAACGTATTGCCGAAAAGGTAAAATGATGGATCTTTTCCGGATCGAAACAGAAAAGAACAGGTCTGATAATTGATTTGTACATAAGTGTTGTGTTGTTGTGCAAAAATAGAAAATATTTGCGATGCACAAGAAATTAAACGACGGCTTCAAAAACTATGGCTTTCTATTTTATTTTAAAAAGAATG
Organism: Flavobacterium inviolabile; assembly: GCF_013389455.1. Classification (NCBI taxonomy): domain Bacteria; kingdom Pseudomonadati; phylum Bacteroidota; class Flavobacteriia; order Flavobacteriales; family Flavobacteriaceae; genus Flavobacterium; species Flavobacterium inviolabile. The sequence continues at coordinate 3,611,193 of NZ_CP058278.1, forward strand.
GGACTATATTTGCTAAAAATCGAATTTTATGAATGCCTTACAGTCTATAATTGAGCAAGCATGGGAAAACCGTGCGTTATTACAGGAAGAAAAAAACACCAACGCTATCCGGGAAGTTATCGAATTACTGGATTCCGGAAAACTACGAGTTGCCGAGCCTGTAACGGACGGATGGCAGGTAAACGAGTGGGTAAAAAAAGCTGTAGTAATGTACTTCCCGATCCAGAAAATGGAGACTTTGGAGGCAGGAATATTTGAATATCACGACAAAATGCCTTTAAAAAGAGGGTATGCCGAAAAAGGAATCCGTGTGGTTCCGAATGCCGTAGCCAGACACGGTGCCTATATTTCCAGTGGTGTTATTTTAATGCCGAGTTATGTTAATATCGGTGCTTATGTAGATGAAGGAACGATGGTAGATACCTGGGCAACCGTTGGAAGCTGTGCCCAAATCGGGAAACACGTCCACCTGAGCGGCGGTGTTGGTATTGGCGGTGTATTGGAACCGTTACAGGCAGCTCCGGTAATCATTGAAGACGGTGCTTTTATCGGCTCCAGATGTATTGTTGTAGAAGGCGTTCGCGTGGAAAAAGAAGCGGTATTAGGCGCTAACGTATGCCTGACAGCATCTACCAAAATTATCGATGTTACCGGTGAAACACCCGTAGAAATGAAAGGTGTGGTTCCGGCGCGTTCGGTTGTGATTCCGGGTAGTTATACTAAAAAATTTGCAGCCGGCGAATACCAGGTTCCCTGCGCTTTAATCATCGGAACAAGAAAACCTTCAACAGATTTAAAAACATCATTGAACAACGCCCTTAGAGAGTACGACGTTGCTATATAATGAAATGAATGTTAACCCAAAAATATCGGCGTTAGCCATAATTTTAAATGAAGAAGACAATATTCGGGATTACCTCCACAATATGTCTTTTGCAGATGAAATAATTGTAGTTGACTCCTACAGCAGCGATAAAACCTTAAGCATAATTGCCGAAGATTTTCCGCATGTTAAGGTCGTACAGCGCGAATTCGATGATTTTTCAAGTCAGCGTAATTTTGCTATCGGCTTAGCTTCAAACGACTGGATTACCTTTTTTGATGCCGATGAACGCGTTACCGAAAACG